>NZ_JBEZNF010000008.1:0-273199 GCF_040653095.1 Streptomyces sp. NPDC048057 | reverse complement strand
TTACATTCCGAACCCGGAAGCTAAGCCTCACAGCGCCGATGGTACTGCAGGGGGGACCCTGTGGGAGAGTAGGACGCCGCCGAACAATATTTGAGGAGAGGGCCCCACACTTCGGTGTGGGGCCCTTTTCGCATTTCCGGAGACTTTTTCGGACCGCAGTCCGAAGACGGCCCGGCCAGGGACGAGCCACGGGTCAGGCCGGGCGGACCATTTTTGTGTCGTACGCCAGGATGACGGCCTGGACCCGGTCACGGGCTCCCGTCTTTGCCAGGATCCTCGAAACGTGGGTCTTCACGGTGGATTCGGCGAGGTGGAGGCGGGTGGCGATCTCGGTGTTCGTCCAACCCTGGCCGATGACCGTCAGGATTTCCTTCTCCCGCTCCGTGAGGGTGGCGATGCGCTGGTCGGGCGCGGGGGTCTCCCCCGGATCCGTCGTCGGGAGGTGGTGGGCGAAGGTGTCCAGCAGCCGGCGGGTCAGGCTCGGAGCGACCACGGCGTCGCCCGTGGCGACCGCGCGGATGCCGGCCAGCAGCTCCTCGGGGAAGGCGTCCTTGACGAGGAAGCCGGACGCGCCCGCGCGCAGGCCGTCGTAGGCGTACTCGTCCAGGTCGAACGTGGTCAGGATGAGGACGCGGGTGCGGTCGCCGGCCGCGACGATGCGGCGGGTGGCCTCGATGCCGTCCAGTCCGGGCATGCGGATGTCCATCAGCACGACGTCGGGGTGGAGTTGGGAGACGAGGCGGACCGCCTCGGCGCCGTTCGCCGCCTCGCCGACGACCGTCATGTCGTCCTGGCTCTCCACGAGCATGCGGAAGCCGAAGCGCTGCATGGGCTGGTCGTCGGTGATGAGCACGGTCGTCACGGGGTGGTGTCCTCGGGTATGGGGAGGTGGAGGTGGACGCGCCAGCCGCCCCGCGGGTCCGGGGCGGCTTCGAGGCTGCCGTCGTAGAGCGCGGTGCGTTCGCGCATGCCGGTGATGCCGCGACCGCCCGCCCGCGACGGCTCCTTCAGGGGCGGGCCGGTGTTCGTGACCGTGGCGGTCAGCGAACCGGGGGCGTGGGTGAGCCGGACGGTGGCGGTGGCGTCCGGGCCGGCGTGCTTGAGGGTGTTGGTCAGGGCTTCCTGGATGACGCGGTACACGGTGAGCTGCTGTCCGGGTGGCAGCGGCTGCGGGCGCCCGTGGGCGACCAGGCGGACCGGGAGGCCGGCGGCGCGTACTCCGTCGACGAGCTGGTTCAGGTCGCTGAGCGCGGGCTGGGGCGCACGGGGCGTGGACTGCGGCTCCCAGGGGCCGGCGCCCGCCGTGGCCGCGACGTCCTCACGGAGGACGCCCAGCAGCCGACGGAGTTCGGTCAGGGCGGTGCGGCTGGTGGTGGAGATCGCGTCCAGGGCTTCCACGGCGCGCTCGGGGGACTTGGCCGCCGCGTAGCGACCGCCGTCGGCGAGGCCGGTGATGACGGAGAGGTTGTGGCCGATGATGTCGTGCATCTCCCGGGCGATCCGGGTGCGTTCGGCTGCCGCGGCGAGCTGGGCCTGCTGGTCGCGTTCGACTTCGAGGCGCTGGGCCCGCTCCATGAGGGAGGCGGTGTACTCCTGGCGGGAGCGCACGGCGATGCCGAAGAGCGCGACGATCGTGAAGGCGTACAGCATGGGGACGACCTGCATGTCCCAACTGCCCACGGGGTACCGGAAGGTGCCGACCACGGGAGGCACGATGATCGCGCCCAGGACCATGACCAGGATCCTCAGCCGGAGCCGGAGGGCGATGCCGAAGACGAAGACCAGCTGGAGCAGGGCGGCTTGCAGATTGGCTCCGGTCCAGGCGCTCAGCAGCGCGAACGGGAGCACCAGCAGCAGGGCCGCGAGCGGCCGGCGGCGGCGCACGTAGAGCGGGAGGGCGAGGCCGAAGGACATCACCCACACCAGCCACAGGGGTGTGTCGTCGTTGTTGTGCGGGATGCGCTGCCAGCCGCCGCTGGTGACGTCGATCAGGGCCGCCAACAGCCAGAAGCCGGTGACGGCGCCGTCCCACATCCAAGGGCGGCGGGAGTCCGCGGCGCGGATCCGACGGGTGAGGACGGTGAGCCGGTGGGTGAGCGGATGGGCGTCCGCGGACTGTGCGCCCGCCTGCTGTGGCACGTTCTCCACCCGCTCCCCCTCTCCGTCGTTCACGCTCGGCCCCCGGGCTCCTGCTGCCGCCTGCTTGCGGCCCTTCATCCTCGTACGCAGGACGGTCACACGTCACGCCTCTTCAGCAGGAACCCCGCCAGGACCAGGGATCCCGCCGCCCACAGGACGAGGGAGAGCAGCGCCGTGCCGGGGGAGGCCGCGTCCGTGAGGGGCTGGGCGGTGTTGAGCGAGGCGAAGGCGCGGGCCGGGAAGTAGTCGACGACGTCGTCCAGGACGTCGAACGGCAGCATCATCAGGACCTCGGGAAGGATCAGCAGGAGGCCGATGAAGGCGCCTATGGCACCGGGGACGGAGCGCACGAGGGCCCCGAGGCCGAGGGCCAGCACGCCCAACAGGGTCAGCCCGGCGGCGCTGCCGAGGACGCCGCGCAGGATCCCGGTGTCCCCCAGGGCCGCCTCCTGGTCGGTGCCGGAGAAGAAGACCTGGGCGGCGAGGAAGGTGACGAAGGTGGTCGCGAGGGTGACGGCGAAGGTCGCGGCGCCGTAGACCGCCGCCTTGGACCACAGGACGGGGGTGCGGCGGGGGACCGCGGTCATGGAGGCGCGGACCATGCCGGTCGCGTACTCCCCGGCGGTGACGAGGACGCCGAGGACGGCGATGGCGACCTGGGCGAACTGGAAGCCGATGAGGCTGAGCGTGAGGACGTCCATGTCGGCGTCGCCGCCGCCGTCCTCGTAGGTGGCGCCCATCGTGATGCCGAGGCCCAGGGTGAGGGCGACGGCGACCAGCAGCGTGATCCAGGTGGACCGCAGGGTCCACAGCTTGTGCCACTCGGAGCGCAGCAGGCCCGTCGTGCTGAGGCGGTACGCGGTGCTCATGCGGCGGCTCCTTGCGGGGTGGGGGCGGACGCCTGGTACTCCACGGAGCTGTGGGTGAGGTCCATGAACGCCTGCTCCAGGGAGGCGGTCCGGGGCGTCAGCTCGAACAGGGGGAGGGCGTGGGCGGCGGCGGTGCGGCCGATCTCCCGGCTGTCGACGCCCTGGACCTCCAGGGCGCCGGGGACGTCGGAGGTGATCTGGATGCCGGGGCCGGCGAGCAGCTCCGCGAGCCGGCCGGCCTCGGGGGTGACGACGCGGACGGAGGTGGCGCCGGCGGAGCGGATGAACGCGTCGACCGTGGTGTCCGCCAGCAGTCGGCCGCGGCCGATGATGACGAGGTGGTCCGCGGTCAGCGCCATCTCGCTCATCAGATGGGAGGAGACGAGGACCGTGCGCCCCTCGTCGGCGAGGGACTTGAGCAGGGTGCGGATCCACAGCACGCCCTCCGGATCGAGGCCGTTCACCGGCTCGTCGAGGATGACGGCGGCGGGGTCGCCGAGGAGGGCGGCGGCGATGCCCAGGCGCTGGCCCATGCCGAGGCTGAAGCCCTTGACGCGGCGGTGTGCGACCTCGGTCAGGCCGGTGAGGTCCAGGACGTGGGCGACGCGGCTGCGGGGGATGCGGTGGGTGTGGGCGATGGCCGTCAGATGCTGGTGGGCGCTGCGGCCGGGATGGACCGAGCGGGCCTCCAGGAGGGCACCGACCTCGTGCAGCGGGGCGCCGTGCGCGGCGTACGACCGGCCGCCGACGGTGGAGTGGCCGCGGGTGGGGGCGTCCAGGCCGAGGATCATGCGCATGGTGGTCGACTTGCCGGCGCCGTTCGGCCCGAGGAAGCCGGTGACGGAGCCGGGCTGGACGGTGAAGCTCAGGTCGTCGACGACGGTCTTGCCGCCGCGGCGCCCGCCCTTGCCGCCTTTGCCCTCGGCTGCGTCCCCGCTCTTTCCGGCGCCGCGTGTGCGACCTGGACCGTACCTCTTCGTGAGTCCGTGTGCTTCGATCATGCAATCGATGGTGATGCCGCGGCTCCGACGGATCGTCCGCCCACGGATGACACCTGATCCCCCGCACGTACAACCCGGGTACTACGTGCCGTAATCGCTTTGCCTCAGCGTTCGGGCATCGGACAGTATCCGTGGATGGAGCATGTGATTCGGGCCGTGCGGGCCGACGAGTGGGCGAAGGTCAAGGACATCAGGCTGGCGTCCCTCCGGGACCCCGTGGCGCACCTGGCCTTCCTGGAGACGTACGACACGGCGGCGGCGCGGCCGGACTCGTTCTGGCAGGAGCGGGCGGCGCGGGCGGCCGAGGGGGTCGCGGTGCGGCAGTTCGTCGCGGAGGCGCCCGCCGGCCGGTGGGACGGCACGGTGACCGTGCTGGTGGAACGGCCGGGTGAGGACTCGGTGTTCGGCGAGCCGACGACGATGGACCAGACGCACGTCGTGGCGGTGTTCGTCCGTCCCGAGGCCCGCGGTGCCGGCCTCGCGGACGAGTTGTTCCGTATGGCCCTGGAGTGGTCGTGGGAGCTGGCGGGGCCGCCCGTCCGACGCGTACGGCTGTACGTCCACGAGAAGAACGAACGGGCCGACGCCTTCTACCGGAAGTTCGGCTTCTTGGCGACGGGCCGCCGGGTCGACGAGCCCGGGCAGCCGGGCGTACAGGACCTGGAGTACGAAGTGCGGCGTCCCGCGTCCCGATCCGCCTGATCCGGCCGCCATCGGTCGACTGCCCGCTCAGGGGCCGCTACTGGGGGAGCGGCTCCTGCCAGCGCGCGCGGGCCTGTTCCATCGAGCGGAGCAGGACGAACGTCGACAGGCCCTGGTCCGGGCCGGTGGTCAGCAACTGGGGCAGGCGGGGGAGCGGGGCGACGGCTGCCGCGTCGTCGAGGACGAGCGTCATTGGTGGGTCGAGCCGGCCGGCGGATGACCGTGCGGCCATGCGGCGGCCGTGCTCGACCACGTCTGACGCCAGTGCGGTGAGCAGCGGCATCGCTCCGGGGTGGGCCTTGGGATCCTCGATGGGTTCGCCCACCAGATACAGGGTTCCCCCTTCGTTGATAAATGATTCCAAGGCGAGCGCATCAGTTCGGTTCGGAGTGCACGCCTCGCGGATGTGGATCGAGGAGAGCGAGGACAGCGCGCGGGCGACCAACTGCTGGGCGATCTCCCGCCGTTCCGGGTACGCGGTCAGGGCTGCTTCGAGCAGCCCGGCGAGCCCGCTGGTGGCCTTGGCGTGGGTGCGGAGTATCCGTACGGACTCCTGCGCGTTGATGCCCTGGGCCCAGCGGTGCACCTGCTTGAAGGGCCGGCCGGCCACGGCGGCGGCGTGCAGCCAGCAGCGCAGCAGGGTCTCCGCGGTGTCGACCATCGCCGCGTCGATGCGGGCGTGCGGGCGCACGGGCGCGAGGAGGGCGACGGCCCGCTCCTGGGCGCGGGCCACGTCCTCGCAGCCGACCGTCGGGTTCCAGTGCAGACGGGCGGGGGTGTCGCAGAGGTGGCCCGGGTCGTACACCAGCACAGGGCCGTACTTCGCGCGGGCGTCCTTGGTGTCTGCCCAGACCGTGGGGTCGGAGGTGACGACGAGGGCGGGGCCGGCCGCGTCCTGGAGGGCCTGGAGGGCGGCGGGGCGGCGCGCGGTGGGGTCGCCGAAGAAGACGCGGGGGGTGCGGCGGGGGGCCGGCACGGACCCGACCGGAGACGGGGCGGGGGCGTCCGCGCCGTCCACGGGGGCGGTGGGTTCCTGGTCGGCCGTGCTCGGCGTCTCCTGGGGCGGGTACGCGACGGGTTCGTGGACGGGTGCGGAGGCAGGTCCGTGCGGGTCTCGGGAGGGCTGGACCGGGATGCCGCCGGGGGTGGCCCTGTGGTGCACCGGGGGCTCCTGAGGCACGGGTTGAGGTGCCTCGTACTCCGGGGGAACCTCCTGCCGCGCCCCCGTCGCCCGCTCCGCCTTCCGCGCCGCGCGCACCGTCTTCCAGCGCGCCAACGTCCCCACGACGAAGACCGTCAGCACGGCGAGGACCATCAGCAGCCCGATCGCCAGACCCCAGAACAGCCCGTACTCCGACAGGTGGTCGGCCGGGGTGTTCGGCCAGGCCGCGGGGAGGTCCTTCGGATCGCCCGCGAGCGAGCGCAGCGCCTGCGGCGTCCTGCCGAACGTGACGCCGTCGGGCCAGGAGCCCTGGGCGAACAGACCCGCGAGGCCCGTGGCCGCCCAGACCACGAACAACAGGCAGAGGCCGAGCCCGAAGACTCCGACGATCAGCCCGTCCGGGACGCCGCCGCCCGAACGGCGCGGACCGGGGCGCCCGCCGTTCGGCCCGTACCCCTGTCCGTAACCGTGGTCGTTCCGCACGTCAGGCGACCGTGGACTCGGAGGAGTCGTTGTAGCGCTGTCGCTCGATGAGCGCGGCCCGCTGCTCGGCCTCCCACTCCGCCGCCTCGATCTCCGCCGGGAGCGGATGGGACGATTCCGTCATGGCGCGGTCGGTGAAGACCAGGGGCCGTTCGGCCTCCGTGACCAGGTGTTTGACGACCTGTACGTTGCCGTTGACGTCCCAGACCGCGATGCCGGGGGTGAGCGTCGGAATGATCTCCACGGCCCACCGCGGCAGCCCGAGCACCCGCCCCGTCGCCCGTGCCTCGTCGGCCTTCTGGGCGTAGATCGTGCGCGTGGACGCCATCTTCAGGATCGCCGCGGCCTCCTTCGCCGCCGCCCCGTCCACGACGTCCGACAGGTGGTGGACGACCGCGACGAAGGAGAGGCCGAGCCGTCGGCCGAACTTCAGCAGCCGCTGGAAGAGTTGGGCCACGAACGGGCTGTTGATGATGTGCCACGCCTCCTCGACCAGGAAGATGCGCTTCTTCCGGTCGGGGCGGATCCAGGTGTGCTCCAGCCAGACGCCCACGATCGCCATCAGGATGGGCATGGCGATGGAGTTGCGGTCGATGTGCGAGAGGTCGAAGACGATCAGCGGGGCGTCCAGGTCGATGCCGACGGTCGTCGGCCCGTCGAACATCCCGCGCAGGTCACCGTCGACGAGCCGGTCCAGCACCAGGGCGACGTCGAGCCCCCAGGCCCGTACGTCGTCTATGTCGACGTTCATCGACTCGGCGGACTCCGCCTCCGGGTGGCGCAGTTGCTCGACGATGTCGGTGAGGACGGGCTGCCGGTCGGTGATGCACTCGTTGACGTACGCGTGGGCGACCTTCAGCGCGAAGCCGGAGCGCTCGTCGAGGCCGTGCCCCATGGCGACTTCGATGATCGTGCGGAGCAGCGCGAGCTGGCCCGTGGTGGTGATCGACGGGTCGAGGGGGTTGAGGCGGATGCCGCCGTCGAGCGCGGTCATCGGGTCGAGTCGGATGGGCGTGATGCCCAACTGCTCGGCGACCAGGTTCCACTCGCCGACGCCGTCCTCGCCCTGCGCGTCCAACACGACGACCTGGCGGTCGCGGAACCGGAGCTGGCGCAGGACGTACGTCTTCTCCAGCGCCGACTTGCCGTTGCCGGACTCGCCGAGCACCAGCCAGTGGGGGGCGGGGAGCTGTTGTCCGTACAGCTGGAACGGGTCGTAGATGTAGCCCTTTCCGCTGTAGACCTCACGGCCGATGATCACGCCGGAGTCGCCGAGGCCGGGGGCCGCGGTGGGCAGGTAGACGGCCTGCGCCTGGCCCGTGGAGGTGCGCACGGGCAGTCGGGTCGTCTCGACCTTGCCGAGGACGAAGGACGTGAACGCCTCGGTGACGGCGGACAGCGGATCTCGCACGGTGGCCCCTAACGGCGGATGCCGGTCGCGAACGGCAAGGTGTTCACAAAGGCCCGGTGGTGCTCCCGGTCGCACCATTCGAGCTTCAGATACGACTTGCCGGCCGAGGCCCGGATCGTCCGCTTGTCCCTGGCCAGGGCCTCGGGCGTACGGGACGACACAGTGATGTACCCGACGAGGTTGACGCCGGCCGCACCGCTGGCGAGATCTTCACCCCGCTGGTCGAGGCGGCCGTGGGCGGCGACGTCGCGCGGGTCGACGGTGCGGTTCATCTTGGCGGCGCGGCTGGCGTCGGCCTCGTCGTTGGTCTTCTCGGTGAGCATGCGCTCGATGGCGACCTCGGTGGGTTCGAGGTCCATGGTGACCGCGACGGTGCGGATCACGTCCGGGGTGTGGACGAGCAGCGGGGCGAGGAAGTTGACGCCGACGGGGGTCATCGGCCACTCCTTCACCCAGGCCGTGGCGTGGCACCAGGGCGCGCGGGTGGCGGACTCGCGGGTCTTGGCCTGGAGGTACGTGGGCTCCACGGCGTCGAGTTCCGCGGGCCAGGCGTTGCGCTTGGTCATCGCCTGGATGTGGTCGATGGGGTGGTCCGGGTCGTACATCGAGTGCACCAGGGACGCGAGCCGGCCCTGGCCCAGCGGCTGGCGGACCCGGATGTCGGCCTCGGCGAGGCGGGCGCAGATGTCGGTGAGTTCGCGGGCCATCACGATCGCGAGGCCGGCGTCCTTGTCGAGGCGGCGGACCTTGGTGGCCTGTCGGGTGGCGCGGGCCATGGCGTTGGCCTCGGCGGCGAGTTCGCGCGTGTAGTGCATGCAGGCGACGAGGTACGCGCGGTGCTGCTCGCTGGAGGTGGAGACCATGGACTGGAGCTGCTCGTAGGAGTCACGCAGCCAGCCGGGGGCGCGCTCGTCGCCGCGCTGGGCGACGTCCTTGGCGTGCGCGTCGGGGTCCGCCGGCAGGGTGCGGGCGAGCATCTGGATGCGGGTGACGAAGCCGTCGCCGTTGGCGACGTGCTTGAGGAGGGTGCCGAAGCGGTCGACGAGCGCTTCCTGGTCCTCACTGTCGCGCAGGCCGACGCCGGGGCCCTCGATCTCGATCGCGGCGGTGACGGTGCGCCGGTCGGCGTGGAGCAGTACGGCGATCTCGTCGGGGCCGAAGGGCGCGGCGAGCCAGCTGATCCGGCCGATGCCCGGCGGCGGGCCGATCTCCACCTCGCGCCCGTCGAGGCGGGTGCCGGCCTCGGCGGCGGAGGAGCGGTAGGCGGCGTTGGAGCGCACGGTGCGCTTGAAGCTGCGGTTGATCTCGAACCACCGGTAGAAGGTGCGCTGTTTGTACGGGAGGTAGACGGCGGCGAGCGCGAGCATCGGGAAGCCCGCGAGCAGCACAATCCGCGGTACGAGGTAGGGCACCAGCAGGCCGCTCATCATGCCGAAGAACGCGCCGGCGACGATCAGGGCGATCTCGCCCGTCTCGCGGTTCTTGCCGATGATCGCGTTCGGCCGGGCCCGGCCGATGAGGTACGTGCGGCGGGGCGCGATGGGATGGGACTGGGTGGTCAACGCCCTCCACCTCCTGTGCTCTTGCGGTTGCCGTGCGGGGTGCTGCTGCCAGCCACGCCGGAGGGGCTGCTACGGGGCGGGGGAGCGGCGGCCGGCGCCGCGCCGCCCGTGCCGCCGCCGGTGGGGCGGCTGCCGTGGGCGGCGACGCCGGTGCCGACGGGGTTGGCGGGGCGGGGCGTCGAGCTGCCGCCCTCGGCCTGGGCGCCGCCCGCGCCGCCGCGGGCGCTGTGGGTCTTGATGCCCTGGGAGACGAGGGCCGCGGGGGAGCTGATGACCGCGGCGGCGCGGCCTTCGACGGCTCCTTGGATGCGGTTGTTGCGGGAGGCCACGATCTCGTCGCCGAAGCCGGGCACGAAGCGGTAGATCATCGCGGAGGCGACGATCGCCAGGATGATGATGGCGAGTCCGGAGACGACGGCGGAGACGGAGTCGGGGCCGTCCTGGCCGGCGAGCGCGCCGGCGAGTCCGAGCACGATCAGGATGACCGGTTTGACCAGGATGATCGCGATCATGAGGCCGGCCCAGCGGCGGACGTGTCCCCACATGTTCTTGTCGACGAGGCCGGCGTAGACGACGACGCCGAGGAGCGCGCCGACGTACAGCAGCACGGCGCGGATGAACAGCTCCAGGTAGAGCACGCCGGCGGCGATGATCGTGACGAGGGAGACGACGATCAGCATGATCGGGCCGCCGCCGATGCCGGTGCCCTTCTCCAGCGCTTCGGAGAAGGTGCCGAAGAACTGGTCCGTCTGGTCCTTGGTGCCGCCGGCGACGACGTTGGAGATGCTGTCGGTGGCGGAGACCAGGGTGTAGAGGATCAGCGGGGTGAAGGCGGAGGCGAGGACCGTCAGCCAGAGGAAGCCGACGGCCTCGGAGATCGCGGTGAGCAGGGGGACGCCGCGGATGGCCCGCTTGGCGACCGCCAGCAGCCAGATGATCAGCGTCAGGACGGTGGAGGCGGCGAAGACGACCGCGTACTGGGAGAGGAACGTCGTGTTGGTGAAGTCGACCGTGGCGGTGGACTTCACGGCCTTGGCGAGGGTGTCGACGGTCCACGACGCGGCGTCGGCGCAGCCGCGGGCCAGCACGGTCAGCGGGGTGAGTTCGTCGACAGGGTTGTTGGTGGTGCTGGCGCCGCCTTCGCCGGAGCCGTTCTCGCACAGGTCCCTGGCCTGGCCCTGGATGAGGCCGCACTGGTCGTTGCCGCCGCTGGGGCGGGGGCTCGGGGAGTTGCTGGGGGGCGGCGTCGGCTCCGCGGCGGCGGACGGCGCGAGCACGACGGCCGCGACGACGGACGTGTGGAGGGCCGCGAGGCCGACCAGCGCGCGCGCGTGGGTGCGGCGGAGCAGTTGGGGGGTGCGGCTACCGGGCATGGGTGAAGCCTCCGTATCCCGCGACGGCACTGGCGATCTCCTCGGCCGTGGAGGCGCGGTTGTCGCCGTTGACCGGCGTCGGACCTTCCTTCTGGGAGGACGAGGTGATCTTCCAGTCGCCGTCGACCCACTTCAGGTTCTGGGTGAGGGTGAAGTAGGAGGAGGTGACCGGCTTGGTGGACTCCGGTCCCGCGAGTCCGATGAGTCCGGTGCACCACACCTCGACCGTGACCGTGTCGTCCTTCTGGTCGGTCACCTTGGTCCCGATGGGGATGGTGCGGGAGACGAAGGCGAGGCCGTCCGGGGCGGTGCCGTCCTGCGCGAGGCCGACGGCGCCGAGGAACTCGGTGGAGTACGCCTTCGCCAGGTTCGTCAGCAGTTCCTCGGCGACGGCCGGATCGTGCACGGTCCGCACGATGTCGCCGCGGCTCTTCGCCTGGAACATGCCGTCGGAGCCGAGGGCGACGGAGTAGTTGGCCGCCGCGCTCTGTGCGCCCTGGGCGTCCTTCGCGTACCCCGTGGGGATGCCCGTGCCCTCCGCCTTGCCCTTCACGGGCTTGACGCCCGTCGGTGCGGTGGGGGCCGCCTCCCGGCCCTTGGCGCTGCCGCCGTCGCCGTCCCCGCCGTCGTCCCCGCCCCGGTTGGCGAAGGCGATCGCGGCGATGAGCAGCACGACGACGCCGACGACGGTGATGAGGGAGCGGGAGGTGCGGACGGGGCGGCGGGCGGTGCCGTAGCCGTCGTCCCCCGTGCCGGGCAGGCGGGTGCGGGTCTGGCCCGTCCCGCCGTAGGAGTCGTCCGGGTCGCTCCCGCCGGTGCGGTACCCGTGATCGTCGCCGTGGTTCATGGCGCGGCCTCTCCCTCGTGTCCCTCGTGCTCGCCCGCGCGTCCGGGGACGCCGTCGTGCCCGGTGCGCGCTCCGTGCCCGAGGTGGGACGTCGTACGGCACGGTTCGGTGCCCGTGCCGCCGTCGTACGACGCCGGTGGTCGTACGACGGTGCGCGCGGGCGCGCTGTGGTGACTCGACGTCAAGCGCAACGGGGACGTCGGCTCGGACGTCGGCTGGGACATCGGCTGGGACATCGGGGGGACGCAACCTCTGAGGGTGGGCCGGGCTCGCTCGGGGAGGAGTGCGGATGGGGGAGTGCGGTCTGGGTCTACGGACTGATGGGGAGTGAGGTCACACGGCCATCCCGTAGACGATGGTGAACAGGGTCCCCAGGGAGCCGATGATGAAGACGCCGGCCAGTCCCGCGACGATCAGGCCCTTGCCCTGCTCCGCGCTGAACGTGTCCCGGAGCGCGGTCGCGCCGATGCGCTGCTTGGCCGCCCCCCAGATCGCGATGCCGAGGCAGATCAGGATGGCCACGGCCATCACCACCTCGATCATCACCCGTGCTTCGTTGCCCAGACTCCCGAACGGGCCCCAGTTCGGGGCGATACCGCCGATGATGGTGTTGATGTCGCCCTTTTCGGCTGCCAGGATCATGTGTAACTCACCGCCCCTGTCGGGTCTTTCGCCGCCCGTGCCCCTCGGCATGGGCCATCGCTCTATCTTCGCTGATGAAACCGCCCGCGTATGCCGACTTGGCGGGTCTCTTTACCCGATCTCCGCACGTATGACCGATGATCGCCGCTCTGACCTGCGGCGCAGCGGATCGGAGCGGGTCGAGGTCATGGCGAGGAGCCCGTATTGTCACTCTGTGTATCACGCTGCGTGACTCCGGGCAATGACTGTCGTTGTTCCACCTTTGGGGCGCTCCTCACGTTTCGGACGGGCGGTGTCCGCTTTGGTTGCCGTGCTGGCGCACGGTCATGTGGTGAACGGGCCGGGGGCGGTACGGGTGCCCGGGGGTGCAGCGGTGCCCATGGTCGCGCCGCCCCGGTGGCCGGGACAGGGCGCACGGGGAGCGCAGGGTGGGAGGCGGCGGGCGGGCGCCGCCGGACGGGAGCGGGGCGAGGTGGTCGGCGTGCGAAGGCGCGCTTCCCCGGCCGCCTCCTGAAAGCCCGGCCGCCGACCTACACTGGCGCGGAGCGTACTCCGGTGGCGGGAAGGGCGGTTGACGGTGCGTAAGGCATGGGTTGTCGCGGGCCTCTCCATCGGGGTGTGCATGGCCTTCCTCGCGCTGCTCTTCGTCGGCACCTTCACCATCGCGGGCGGGGCCTTCGGGGCCGGCGCCGGAGCGCAGGGCAAGTCCGTCGCCCTCGCGAAGGGCGCCGTCCCGGCGCGGTACCAGGCCCTGGTGCAGAAGTGGGGCAACCTGTGCCCCGCGATCAATCCGGCGCTGCTGGCCGCGCAGCTGTACCAGGAGAGCGGGTGGAACCCCCGGGCGCAGAGCCACGCGGCGGCCCAGGGCATCGCCCAGTTCATCCCGGGCACGTGGGCGGCGCACGGCATGGACGGCGACGGGGACGGGGACCGGGACGTCTGGGACCCGGCCGACGCGATCCCGTCCGCCGCTTCGTACGACTGCAAGCTGGCCGGGTACGTGAAGAAGGCGCCCGGCGACCCGACGGCGAACATGCTCGCCGCGTACAACGCGGGCGCGTACGCCGTCATCAAGTATGGCGGGGTGCCGCCGTACAAGGAGACCCAGCACTACGTCAAGATCATCCGCACCTTGGAGAAGAGCTTCGCGAAGCCGGTCGGGCGGGTGGATCCGTCCCGGCAGGCCGCGGGGGCGATCAACTTCGCGCAGCAGAAGCTCGGCACCAAGTACCTGTGGGGCGGCAACGGCACGCCCGAGCAAGACGGGCGGTTCGACTGCTCGGGGCTGACCCAGGCGGCGTACCGGACGGTGGACATCGAGCTGCCGCGGGTGGCGAACGACCAGTACAACGCCGGTCCGCACCCCTCGCGGGACGAACTGCTCCCGGGCGACCTGGTGTTCTTCTCGGACGACTTGACCAATTCGCGTGCCATCCGGCACGTGGGGCTCTACGTCGGTGGCGGGTACATGATCAATGCACCGCGACCGGGGGCCGTGATCCGCTTCGACAAGATCGACACTCCGGACTACTTCGGGGCCACCCGGGTCACCGAGGAGGGCGCGAAAGCGCTGCCCAAGCACCCACCGGCGGCCTGACGGCCTGACGGGGCGTCCGCCGTGGCCGGAAGTCGCCCGAGGGGCACGGTCCTGAGCTGCGGCGATCTATCTCTCTTCGGTAACGTCATGGTGATCGTTCGGTGGAGAGTGGAACGCGGGCGGCCGGTCGACCGTTCCCTGGGAACGGAGGCACCGCAAAAGACGGTGCAGGATCCGCGACGGACGTGCGACCGTCACCACACGCTGATCACGGGGGTGCAGGGCGAGCGGCGCGCGCGGGCGCGCCGCCGTTCAGGACACAGGGCAATTCAAGGCCGGTAGAAGGCCGAGACAAGGCAAGGGGCCGCATCAGATGGCTGGACTCGCCCCGGGGTTCTCCCCGGCGGAGTCGGAGGTGGGTTTCTCCCTCGCGGAGTCGAGTGGGGCCTCGGGGCCCGACGTCGACCTGCTCCACGGCATCAACGACCTCGCGAAGGCCGCTCCGCCGTGGTTCGACCGGATCATGGGCTTCGTCGGCGAGTTCGGCATCATGTTCGGGCTCGTCGCCCTCGGCTTCTGGGCCTGGTGGCTGCTGCGCTCCCGCGGCACGGTCGAGGACTCGATCTCGGGCGCCGCCGCGGTGGTGTGGGCGCCGCTGGCCGCCGCGGTCGCCCTGGTGATCAACATCCCCATCCGCGAGTTGGTGGAGCGACCACGGCCGTTCGTGAACGACAAGTCCCTCGAAGTCCTCGTCGAGGGCAAGACGGACTTCTCCTTCGTCAGCGACCACTCGACGATGGCGATGGCCATCGCCGTCGGCATCTTCCTCGCCCACCGCAAGCTCGGCTTCGTCGCGCTCGGGCTCGGCTTCCTGGAGGGCTTCCTCCGGATCTACATGGGCGTGCACTACCCGACCGACGTGATCGGCGGCTTCGCGCTCGGCACGGCGGTCACCCTGCTCCTCGCGCCCCTCGCGCAGCTCCTGCTGACGCCGGTGACGCGGGCGATCGCCGGGTCGAACAAGGCGGGCTGGATGGTGCGCTCCAAGAAGGCGGCGGCCGGCTCGGACGGCCGACGCCAGGCGGAGCCGCTCGGCATCCCGGAGCCCCGGACGGACGGCCCGCGCGACAAGGGCCTCGCGGCGTAGCCGCCTGCGGCGGGCTCGGCCGGGGCGCCTCGGGGTGCCCCCGCAATGCCCCGCCCGGCTGGCCGGGGCTGGCACCGCGCCTCTTCTCTGTGGCCTCCCCGGGAGGGCCGTCGCCCTGCCTTCGCGGGCACGGGAGCGCCGTGAGGCGCGTGCGGTGACGGCGCCTGCGGCAGGTGCGTGGCCGGTGAGGCTGCAGCGAAGCTGCCGCTGCCCTCGGGTGGCGCGGTTTCGCCGTGCGGCGGGCCGTGCCGTCGCGTCTGCAGGCCGTCTGTGGCTGTTCGCGCAGTTCCCCGCGCCCCTGATGTGCTTCCCCCGTCGTTTGCCTGCGGGCTGGGGGCGGGGGCTTTTAGGGGCGCGGGGAACTGCGCGAACAGCCCACCACCGGGCCGCGGAGACCAACGCTCCCGCAGGGGAACGGCGGCTACGTCCAGAGGCCCAGAAAATCAGCGGCGGTTGCGGTGGCGGCGGATGATGTAGACCGCGCCGGCCGCGCCGAGGATCCCCGTCGCGCCGACCGAGAGCGAGCTCTCTATCGGACCCTCCGGCTTGGACGCGAGCGGCGCCGTGGCGTCGCCGCGGTCGGCGGGCGGCCGGCGCTCGACCGCGGTGGCGGTGCCGGTCAGCAGGGGAAGGGCGAGCGCGGTGGAGGCGGCGGCGATGGCTATTCGACCGGCCGTGGCCAGGGGTGCGGGCATGGGGCGTCCTTAGAACGACGTGACGGTACGAGGGAGCGGGACGGACCGGGGGTACGGGGCGTGAACGGCCCCGTCATCCAGATGTCCCCGTAATCCAGAGCACCCGCCCCCGCCCCGCCCGGCCATCCAGCCGCGCCCGTCCGGGCGATGGAGCGCCGTCCGCGCCCCCGGTCAGAGCGACTGGGGGTGGGCGAAGACGCCCTCGGGGTCGTACTCCTTGCGCAACCGCCCCAACCGGTCCGCCGCCGGACCGTAGTACGCCGTGCGCCAGCCGGTCAGCGCCGCGTCGGCATAGTTCTGGTACGCCGCCCCGGAGACGTGCCGTCGCATCGCGCCGTGGGCGTCCCGCAGCCAGGAGCGTTCGGCGGTGCCCGCCGTCCCCGGCGCCCACGAGGCGAGGTACTGCACCACCACCCGCGAACGCCGGTGGACGAAGGCCGTGGCCAGCGGATCCACCCGGTTGACCGCGCCGCCGAGCGCCGTCAGCTGGATCGACCCCTCGCCGCGCCCCGCCGGGAGCCGGGTGAACCGCTCGGTCCGCGCGACCAGTTCCCGTACCGCCGCGGTCGACACCGCGCGGTCGAAGAAGTCGGAGGCGGCGGCGTACGTCTCACGGCCGAGCGCGCCCGCCCGGCTGCGGCCCGGCACCGCCCCCGGCAGCGCGCACTCCTCCGCGCTGCGGGTGGAGCAGCCCGCGTACCCGAGCATCGCGGCGAGGTGCGGTCGGGTGCGCAGCGACACGGACGACGCGCTGGAGCCCGCGGCGTCGGCGAGCCGGTCGACCGCGTTGCGCACGACGTCCTCCGTCCCGAAGGAGCACACCGCCACCGACAGCCGCGGCGCCGCCCCGCCCGAACTGCCCGCCGTCAGGTGCGCCGAGGACCACGTCTCGTCCGGCTGGTCGGGTCCCCAGCGCTGCCAGGCCGTCAGCACGGCCGCCGCCGAGCGCCACGGCCAGCTGAGCAGGGCGACGACGAGCGGCGGCGCCGGATGCGTACGGAACCGCAGCTCCGTCACGACGCCGAAGGAGCCGTGGCCCGCGCCGCGCAGCGCCCAGAAGAGGTCCGCGTCCCGGTCGGTGCCGGTCCGCCGCACCTGCCCGTCGGCGGTGACGACCGTGGCCCCGGTGAGGCTGTCGCAGGTCAGCCCGTACGCCCGGGAGGTCACCCCGTGCCCGCCGCCGAGGGCGAGCCCGGCCACGCCGACGGACGCGCAGGAGCCGGCGGGCAGGGTGCGGCCCCGGGCGCCCAGCGTGCGGTAGACGGAGACGAGCCGTGCGCCGGCGCCGATCGTCGCGGTGTCGGAGCCTGCGACGGTGATGCGGTCCAGCGATGAGACGTCGATGACGAGCCGGCCGTTGCCCGAGGAGTGGCCGGCGTAGGAGTGGCCGCCGCTGCGGACGGAGACGGGGACGCGGTGGGTACGGGCGTAGCGCAGGCACTCCTGGACGTCGGCGGGGCCGGACACGTACGCGACGGCCGCGGGCCGCAGGGAGTCGAAGCGGGTGTTGTAGAGCTGGCGCGCGGTCGGGTAGTCGGCGTCGTCGGGGAGTACCAGCCGGCCGTCGAGGCCGCGGCCGAGCGCCCGCAGGTCGCGGGCGGGGGACGGGGAGGGGCGGGAGCCCTGAGGCGGGGACGGGGACGCGCGGGGCGACGGCACGGCGGTCGCGGGGGTGGACCCCGACGGGGGCGCGCCGGCGCCGGCGCGCTCCTTGGTGCAGGCGGCGGTCGTCGCGAGGGCGACCGCGGTCGTGAGCAGCGCACGCCGATCCATCGGACCTCCTGGGCGTCCCGGGCGTTCTGGTGGTGCTCTTCGTGACCAGACGCACCGAGGGCGCCGTGAGGTTTCGCGGTCCGGCCACGGGCGTCTGGCCGGACGTCTTCCGGCCGGACGTCTTCCGGCCGGAGGTGTTCCGGGCCGGAGCGTCCGGGCGGAAGCCGTCGATCCGGATGTCAGGCGGTGAGCTGGGCTGCGGCGTGCGCGGTGGCGTCCGTACGGGCCCGTTCCCGCGAGCGGCGGGCCGGCCCGCTCCAACCGCAGTCGCAGCGGGCGAGCGCGAAGGAGCCGCGTTCCGTCGTCGTGGTGCGGTGGGGGGACGTGGAGGTGGGGGCGGGGCCGTCTTCCGTGGGGGCATGCGGTGGCACGGTTCCACCGTACTGGCCGCCGGCGCCCGGCAGACAGGGGAGTGCCGGTGGCGCCGCCGGCGTGACGGCGGCCCCGCGCGGTCGTTAGGGAGGACGGGTGGAGGTCTCTCGCAAACGAACGTGTCGAATCAGCGATCAGCGGTTCCGGTGTTGGTTGGGGGTCACAGACCATGGTGGAGCAGCGGCAGGGGCGCAAGGGCGGGGCGGTCGTCGTCTCCGCGGTCGTCTTGGGAGCGTTCGCCGTCACCGGCTGCGCGGGCGGCGGCGGTGCTTCGGGCCAGGCCGTGGCGGACGACAGGCCCAGCTCGCGCACGGTCAGCGACGACGCGGTGCTCGGCGCCGCCGACGCCCTCGTCGCGGCGGGCAGCGCCCGGGCGCGCACCTCGATGGAGACGGCGTCCGGCGGCACCCGGGTCACGATCCAGGGCGAGGGCGGCTACGACTTCCGCCGGTTGGTGGGACAGCTCACGGTGGTGTTGCCCAAGGACCCGGCCGGCACGGAGGAGCACCGCCCGGTCACCGAGCTGATGACCCCGGACGCGCTCTACATGAAGAACCGCGGTGCGGGGGTCCCCGCCGACAAGTGGGTGCGGATCGACACCGCGACCCTCCAGGACGGGAACCTGGTCACGGGCGGTGCGACGGATCCGCTGGCGGCGGCGGAGCTGCTGCGGGGCGCGCGCGAGGTGTCGTACGTGGGCAGCGAGCGCATCGAGGGCGTGTCGGTGCGGCACTTCCGGGGGCGTACGGACATCGCGGAGGCGGCGCGGGCGGCCAGGTCGCCGGTGCGCACGGCGCTGGAGGCGGCGGCGAAAGGGTTCACCACGGTGACCGTGCCGTTCGACGCGTACGTGGACGAGGAGGGGCGGCTGCGGAAGGTGAAGCACCGCTTCAGCTTCAGCAACGGCAGGACGACGGTGGCCGTGACGTCGACCACCGTGCTGTTCGACTTCGGCGCGCCGGTGGCCGTGCGGCTGCCCGACCAACGGGACATTTATGCGGGAAGAATCAGGGCCTAAATGGTCCGGACGTGCCATGCGCGGTCCGTGCATCGCTCCCTACGCTAGGAAGTCGACACCGGAGGAAGAGGTGAATGCACGTGGCTCCGCCCAGTACGACGTTGGTCCAGGACCACGTGGCCCTCGCCGAGATCGACCTGTGTGGTGAGTTGATCATCGCGGCGTCCGCCGCGGACGGGGAGCGGCTGAGCCCGGCCCGTATCGACGAGGTGCTGAAGGTCGCCACCGAGCGGGCGGCGCTCGGCCGACAGGACTGACGGCGACCGGAACTGACGACCGGAACGGCTGATGGGCGGGGACGCACTGCGTCCCCGCCCATCGGTGCGTGCGGGCCCCGCCGGTGCGGGCCCCTTCCGTGCGTACGGCCCCGTCGGTCCGGGCGTACGGAGGCGTCAGGTGCGCATCATCCGCGCGATCGCCTTGGTGGCCTCCTCGACCTTCGCCTCGATCTCGTCGCCCCCCTTGACCGCCGCGTCGGCGACGCAGTGGCGCAGGTGCTCCTCAAGGAGCTGGAGGGCGAAGGACTGGAGGGCCTTCGTGGACGCCGAGACCTGGGTGAGTATGTCGATGCAGTAGACGTCCTCGTCGACCATGCGCTGGAGGCCGCGGATCTGGCCCTCGATCCGGCGCAGCCGCTTGAGGTGCTCGTCCTTCTGCTTGTGGTAGCCGTGGATGCCGCGGTCGTGGTCGGTGACCGGGGCGTCGGCGGCAAGGGTCTCGGTGACCGGGGGGCCGGCCGCCTCGGTGGTCGTCATCGGGTCCTCCCGTTGTCCTGGCGTGCTTCGTGTGCTGCTGCTGCGGGTGCGGGCTGGTGTGTGGTGTCTCCGACTGTTCCGTCGGATGCGCCGCATACGTCGCCCGCATCGGGGTTCGTATACCCCTCATGGGTATATGGTACCGGGTTGTGCGTGATCACGGAGGAAAGCGTTTCACGAGCCGCCGGCCCGGCGTGCGGCTTCGTGACCTGCTCGGTGGAGTGCTTCGGGGGTCGATGGGGAAGGTGCCACGGGGGGCCGTGCCGGTCGGGGCCGCCCATCGGCGACACTGAAGAACGCCGGTTGGCCGCGGCCGGATGAATGCGCCTAGCATCAGCCTGTCCGAATCCAGCGCACCACAGGGACCTCACGTGCGATTTCGTCTGACCCCACGGGAGACGAGCTTCTACGACATGTTCGCGGCCTCCGCGGACAACATCGTGACGGGCTCCAAGCTCCTGATGGAACTGCTCGGGGCCGACGCTTCCTCCCGGAGTGAGATCGCGGAGCGGATGCGGGCCGCGGAACACGCGGGTGACGACGCCACCCATGCCATCTTCCACCAGCTCAACTCCTCCTTCATCACGCCGTTCGACCGTGAGGACATCTACGCCCTCGCATCGTCCCTCGACGACATCATGGACTTCATGGAGGAGGCCGTCGACCTGGTCGTCCTCTATCAGGTCGAGGAACTCCCCAAGGGCGTCGAGCAGCAGATCGAGGTGCTGGCCCGGGCCGCCGAACTGACGGCCGAGGCGATGCCGCACCTGCGGACCATGGAGAACCTCACCGAGTACTGGATCGAGGTCAACCGGCTGGAGAACCAGGCGGACCAGATCCACCGCAAGCTCCTGGCCACGCTCTTCAACGGCAAGTACGACGCCATCGAGGTGCTGAAGCTGAAGCAGATCGTGGACGTCCTGGAGGAGGCGGCGGACGCCTTCGAGCACGTCGCGAACACCGTGGAGACCATCGCGGTCAAGGAGTCCTGAGCTCCGTGGACACCTTCGCGCTGGTCGTGACGATCGCCGTCGCGCTCGGCTTCACCTACACCAACGGCTTCCACGACTCCGCGAACGCCATCGCGACCTCCGTCTCCACGCGCGCGCTGACCCCGCGCGTCGCGCTGGTGATGGCCGCGCTGATGAACCTCGCGGGGGCGTTCCTCGGGCAGGGCGTGGCCAAGACCGTCAGCGAGGGGCTGATCGAGACCCCGCAGGGCAGCAAGGGGATGGGCATCCTCTTCGCCGCCCTCCTCGGCGCCATTGTGTGGAACCTCGTCACCTGGTACTTCGGGCTGCCGTCGTCGTCCTCGCACGCCTTGTTCGGCGGCATGGTCGGGGCGGCCCTCGCCGGTGGCACGGAGGTGATCTGGTCCGGTGTGCTGGAGAAGATCGTCATCCCGATGTTCGTCTCTCCGCTGGTCGGGCTGGTGGTGGGGTACCTGGTGATGGTCGCCATCCTGTGGATCTTCCGCCGGGCGAACCCGAACAAGGCCCGGCGCGGTTTCCGGATCGCCCAGACCGTCTCCGCCGCGGCGATGGCCCTCGGGCACGGCCTCCAGGACGCCCAGAAGACGATGGGCATCGTGGTGATGGCGCTGGTCATCGCGGACGTCCAGCAGTCCGGCGACGAGATCCCGGTCTGGGTCAAGATCGCCTGTGCGGTGATGCTGTCGCTGGGCACGTACGCCGGTGGCTGGCGGATCATGCGGACGCTGGGGCGCAAGATCATCGAGCTGGACCCGCCGCAGGGCTTCGCCGCGGAGACGACGGGCGCCTCGATCATGTTCGGATCGGCGTTCCTCTTCCACGCGCCGATCTCCACGACGCACGTCATCACCTCGGCGATCATGGGCGCGGGCGCCACGAAGCGGGTGAACGCGGTGCGCTGGGGCGTTGCCAAGAACATCGTCATGGGGTGGTTCATCACCATGCCGGCCGCGGCGGCGGTCGCCGCGCTGAGCTACGGCGTGGTGTGGCTGGTGTTCGGCTGAGGCGGAGCCCGGAGCCCCGGGGCTGGGGCCTGGCGCGCGCGGAGGCGTACGTACGGGCGTACGGGCCTGGCCGGGGCGTACAGGCCGGGGCGTACGACATTCCGGGGACGCGTGCGAGGCGCGCAACCGGCGCGTACGGATCGAGCCACGCCCCCTGAAGACGCAAGTGGGCCCGCCCCCGGGAAGGAAGTGGGGGCGGGCCCTTCGTCGTGCGGTGGCACCGCCATGCAGCACCGCAGGACGGCTGGAGCGGCTGGCGCGCACGGCCCCGCGGATGCGTCGACCGCGTCCGCGGGCCCCACGCGCCGGGGCAGCCGGAGCTTGCCCGGGCCGGGGCCGGCTCAGCCGAAGCGGCCGGAGATGTAGTCCTCGGTGGCCTGGACGGACGGGTTGGCGAAGATCCGCTCCGTGTCGTCGATCTCGATCAGCTTGCCGGGCTGGCCCACGGCCGCCAGGTTGAAGAAGGCGGTGCGGTCGGAGACCCGGGCCGCCTGCTGCATGTTGTGGGTGACGATGACGATGGTGAAACGCTCCTTCAGCTCCCCGATCAGGTCCTCGATCGCGAGGGTCGAGATCGGGTCCAGCGCCGAGCAGGGCTCGTCCATCAGCAGCACCTCGGGCTCGACCGCGATGGCGCGGGCGATGCACAGCCGCTGCTGCTGACCGCCGGAGAGGCCGGAGCCCGGCTTGTTGAGCCGGTCCTTGACCTCGTTCCAGAGGTTCGCGCCCCGCAGCGACTTCTCCACCACGTCCGCGAGCTGGTTCTTCTTGTACGAGCCGTTCAGGCGCAGCCCCGCCGCGACGTTGTCGAAGATCGACATGGTCGGGAACGGGTTCGGGCGCTGGAAGACCATGCCGACCGTGCGGCGCACGGCGACCGGGTCCACGGAGGAGGCGTACAGGTTCTCGTCGTCGAGCATCACCTTGCCCTCGACCCGGCCGCCGGGGGTGACCTCGTGCATCCGGTTGAGGGTGCGCAGGAACGTCGACTTGCCGCAGCCGGAGGGGCCGATGAAGGCCGTCACCGAGCGGGGCTCCACGGTCATCGAGATGTCCTCGATCGCCTTGTGGGAGCCGTAGTAGGCGGTCAGTCCGCTGACGTCGATTCGCTTGGCCATGAGTTCAGTTCACTTCCCAGTTGCCGCGCGTCAGCGGCCGGTCTTCGGGGCCTTCCAGCGGGCGATGCCGCGGGCCACCAGGTTGAGGATCATGACGAAGGCGATCAGGACCAGGGCGGCGGCCCAGGCGCGGTCGTACGACGCCTCGCTGCCGACCCGGTACTGCTCCCAGATGTAGAACGGGAGCGAGGACTGGGCCCCTTCGAACGGGTTGGTGTTGATCAGCTGGCTGCCGAAGACCAGCAGCATGATCGGGGCGGTCTCGCCGGCGATGCGGGCCACCGCGAGCATCACGCCGGTGGTGATGCCGCCGAGCGCGGTCGGGATGACCACCTTCACGATGGTGCGCCACTTCGGGACGCCGAGGGCCAGGGACGCCTCGCGCAGCTCGTTCGGCACGAGCTTCAGCATCTCCTCCGTGGAGCGGACGACGACCGGGATCATCAGGATCGCCAGCGCCAGCGCGCCCATCAGGCCGGACGGGCTCAGCTCGAACATCAGCATGATGGAGAGGAGGAAGAGGCCGGCGACGATCGACGGGATGCCCGTCATGACGTCGACGAAGAACGTCACGGCCTTGGCGAGCGCGCCCTTGCCGTACTCGACCAGGTAGATCGCGGTCAGCAGGCCGATCGGCACCGAGATGAGGGTGGCGAGGCCGACCTGCTGGAGGGTGCCGACGATGGCGTGGTACACGCCGCCGCCCGCCTCGAAGCCGGGCACGCCGGCCATGGAGTGGGTCAGGAAGTACCCGTCGAGGACCTTCACGCCCCGGCTGACCGTCACCCAGATCAGGGAGAACAGCGGGATGACGGCGAGGATGAAGCAGACCCAGACGACGCTGGTCGCCAGCTTGTCCTTGGCCTGTCGCTTGTTCTCCACCACGGAGGTCGCCACGTAGGAGATGGCCACGAAGAAGAGCGCGGAGAGCAGACCCCACTGGATCTTGCTGTGCCAGCCGGCGACCGCGCCGAGGCCGCAGCCCAGGACGATGCCGGCGACGGCGAAGCCGGCCGGGGCCCAGCGGGGGAGCGACCGTCCGGTGAGGCGGGCCGGGGCGATCGCGGTGGCGGGCGCCGGCGTGCTGTCGTGCAGTGCTGTCTGGCTCATGCGTTGGCCCCCGAGTACTCCTTGCGGCGGGCGATGATCATGCGGGCCCCGCCGTTGACCAGCAGGGTGAGGATGAAGAGGACGAGACCGGAGGCGATCAGGGCGTCCCGACCGAGTTCGTTGGCCTCGTCGAACTTCGCGGCGATGTTCTGGGCGAAGGTGCCGCCGCCGGGGTTGAGCAGGTGCCCGGAGATGATGAAGCTCGGCGACAGCACGGTCGCCACCGCCATCGTCTCGCCGAGCGCCCGGCCGAGGCCCAGCATCGAGGCCGAGATCACGCCGGAGCGGCCGAAGGGCAGCACCGACATCCGGATGACCTCCCAGCGGGTGGCTCCGAGCGCCAGTGCGGCCTCCTCGTGCATCTTCGGGACCTGGAGGAAGACCTCGCGGCTGACGCTGGTCACGATCGGCAGGATCATGATCGCGAGCAGGATGCCCACGGTGAACAGCGAGCGGGCGACGCCGATCTCGGTCTTCTCGAAGACGTACGTCCAACCGAAGTACGCGTCCAGCCAGAGGTTGAGCCCCTCCAGGTACGGCACCAGGAAGAGCGCGCCCCAGATGCCGTAGATGATCGACGGCACGGCGGCGAGCAGGTCGACGACGTACGCGAGGGGCGCGGCGAGCTTGCGGGGCGCGTAGTGCGAGATGAAGAGCGCGATGCCGACGGCGATCGGGACCGCGATCACCATCGCGACGATCGAGCTGACGACCGTGCCGAAGAGCAGCACCGCGATGCCGAACACCGGCGGGTTGCCCGCGGGGTTCCAGTCGAACGTGGTGAGGAAGTTGCCCTCGTTCTCGGAGAGCGCGATGGCGGCGCGGTAGGTGAGGAACGCCGCGATCGACGCCATGATCACCAGGAGCAGGATGCCCGAGCCGCGGGACAGGGCGAGGAACACCTTGTCGCCGGCGCGCCCGGTCGATGAGCTCTTCGCGGCGAGGGAGCCGGCGGGGCCGGTGCCGGACGGGCCGGCATGGCCGGGGGGCAGGGGGTCCTGGGGTTCTATGGGTGTCGTGGAAGCCATGGTCTTTCCGGTCTGTGTGGGGGAGCGGGCTCCCCTGGCGGCGGTGCACCGGATGGGCGGACGGGTGCGGAGGCGGACACGGAGCGGGTGGGGGCGGACGGTGGGTGGGGGGCGTCGTACGGGCGGGGCTCCGTCGGCCGGCGCGGGTGCGGGGCTTCGTGGCGGCCCGGCGGGCGCGGACAGGCGGAGGGTGGTCGAGCCCTCCCCCCGCCTGCGCTCTCTCGTTGTGGTCCTGCGCGGTCCTGCCCGGCCGGCGGGTCCGCGGCGTCCGGCCTACGGCCCGTCGGTCCGGGTCAGTTCAGGCCGGCGACGGTCTCGCGGACCTTCGCGTTGATCTCGGCCGGGATGGGGGCGTAGCCCGCGTTCGACAGGACCTTCTGGCCCTCCTCGCTCGCGGTGTACGTCAGGAAGGACTTGACCGTGCTGAGGGTCTCGGGCTTGTTGCCGGTGTCGCAGACGACCTCGTACGTGACCAGGATGATCGGGTAGGCGCCGTCGGCCTTGGTGGCGTAGTCCAGCTCCAGGGCGAGGTCCTTGCCGGTGCCCTTGACCTTGGCGGCGGCGATGGCCTTGGAGGCGTTCTCCGAGGTGGCCTTGACGGGGGCCGCGGCGCCCGTCGAGATGTCGACCGTCGGGATGGACTGCGAGGTGGCGTACGAGAGCTCGAAGTAGCCGATCGCGCCGTCGACCTGCTTGACCTGGGCCGCGACGCCGGAGGAGCCGGAGGCGGCCTGGCCGCCGGGCGCGGGCCACTTCTTCTCGGCCTCGTACGGCCAGTCGGCCTTGGCGGTGGCGCCCAGGTACTTGCCGAGGTTCTGGGTGGTGCCGGAGTCCTCGGAGCGGTGGAACGCCTGGATCGCCTTGTCCGGCAGCGACTTGCCCTCGTTGAGCTTGACGATCGCCGGGTCGTTCCACTTGGTGATCTTGCCGTTGAAGATCTTGGCGACGGCGGAGGCGTCCAGGGTCAGGTCGTCGACGCCGGGCAGGTTGTAGCCGATCGCGATCGGGCCGCCGACCATGGGCAGGTTGATGCCCTGGCCGTCCTTGCACATCTTCTTGGACTCGGCGACCTCTTCGGGCTTGAGCGCCGAGTCGGAGCCGGCGAAGCCGACGGTGCCCTGGTTGAAGGCGACGATGCCCTCGCCGGAGGAGGAGGACTTGTAGTTGATCTCCACGCCGGAGCAGGCGGCCATGTAGTTCTTCACCCACAGGTCCATGGCGTTCTTCTGCGCGCTGGAACCGGAAGCGAGGAGCTTGCCCTTGGCGCCGTCGCACGAGATGTTCGACGCCGCGTTGCTCTTGCTGCCGCTGCCGCCCGTGCTGGCCGAGTTGTCGTCCGAACCACACGCCGTGAGGACCAGGGCACCGGTCACAGCGAGGGCACCGAGCGCGGTGGCGCGAAGCCCGTTCTTGCGCTGAAGCTTCACTTTCGGGTGTTTCCTTCCAGGAGCCGCCTGGACGCTGGCCGGGGCCGGGACGTTGGGCGGCGTGTGTCGGGGGATGGGGTTCCCGGCCCTGTGCCGGTCACCTCGTAGGGCCGAAATTAAGCAGATCAGGTGAAGTGCCCCAAGGTGGAGAGTGAACGGGAGGTGAACCGTGTCGGGCGGCTGGGTAATCGTGCCGAGCCACCTTGAAAGGGGGCGGTTCCCGCCTGTGGCCTGGGGTGTTGTCGGGCTACGGGTAAGTGCATGGTTCACGCGGTTCGTACGGGGCAGCGGGTGCCGGAGGTGTCACCGAGCGCAACCTAGCGCGCTGCGGGGGGTGTCGTGCCGGCCGTTACCCGTACGAGTGGCGGGCGTTCGGGCGAGGCGCTCGCACGTGTTGACGCGGCGTTTGGGTGGGGGCTGCGCGGGATGGTACGGCGCGGTGCGCGGGTGGGGGAGGGCCTGCGCGGTCAGGCGTGTACGGCGGAGGGCCTGCGGTCAGGCGTGTACGACGCACAGCAGGGCCGTGACCAGTTCCCGGTCCCGCTCCTGCGTGAGCTGCGCCCGGGCCTCGTCCGGGGTGAGCCAGACCAACAGGTCCACCTCGCGGTTGGGCGCGAAGGCGCCGCCCGTCGCCTCGGCGGCCCAGTAGCGCACCTCTTTGGGGCGTCCTTCGACCGGGTAGTACGCGGTCGGCAGCGCGGGGCCGAGTGCGCACGTCATCCCGGTCTCCTCCAGGACCTCCCGGCGTGCGCCGTCGTGCGGGGACTCACCGCGCTTGAGCTTGCCCTTGGGGTGCGACCAGTCGTCGTACTTGGGGCGGTGGACGACGCAGACCTCCAGGTCGTGGGCGGTGCCGCGGGGCGCGCGGCGCCACAGCACGCAGCCGGCGGCGAGGATCGGCGCGCTCCGGGCGGGGCCGTCGGCTCCGGTCACGGGAGCCGTGCCCGGAGTGCGACGGTGCCCGGCCAGACGTGCTGGAAGGCGAACCGCGCCGCTTCGACCTCGTGGCGCTGGTCGGCGTGGAGCACCCCGAGGGCGTACGCCGTGGCCGGGGAGATGCGCGGGGTGCGCGCTGCCGCCGCGGCGGCTTCGGCCGCCTCCGCCGCGTCGCGGTGCCGGTCGAGCAGCCGCCCGGCGCGGACGAGGACGTCCGCGGTGGGGTTCGGGCGCAGCGGCACCAGCACCTCCAGCGCGTAGCGGTGCAGCCGGAGCAGTCGGCGGACCTGGTGCCAGGGGGCGTCCTGGGCCTCCCCGGCGGGCGCCGGTGCCAGGCCGTACACCAGCGCGTCCGCGTTGTACGGGTGGCCGGCGCGGCTGAGGGGGAGCGTGGTCACCGCCTCCAGGAGCCGGCGCTCGGTCGTCTCGGCGGCGGGGAAGAGGGAGTCCTCGGCGCGGGCGGTGGCGACCGGTCCGAGGGGGAGTTCGGAGGCGAGTACGGCGACGGCGTCGGCGACGGCGTGGAAGCGGGCGGAGCCGAGGGCGTGCAGGGCGGCGGAGTGGGCGCGGGTCCTGGCCAGCGTCAACTGGCGCTCCAGGAGGGCGCCGGCGCGGGTGGCGCCGACGGTGAGGGCGCCGGTGCGGGACGCGGTGGCGGTCGTGGTCGTGGCCGCGGTCGTGGTCGCCGGGGGTTCGCCGTGGGCCGGCGGCTCGTCGTCGGGCGCGACCTCGTTGCGGGCGGCGGGGAGCGGGGCCGGGGCGGCGCCGGACAGCCGGGTGAGGGCGTCGAGGAGGCGGGTCAGCCGGGACGTGCAGGCGTGTTCCTGGGCGAGCGTGGTGGACAGCCACGCCAGTTCGGTGCGCAGCCCGTCCGCCCAGGTCGGGTCGAGGAGGGGGCGGAAGGTGTGCAGCGTGCCGCTGATGCGGCGGGACGCCGTCCGCAGCGAACGCGCGGCTTCGGCGACCGCCGCGGTGTCGGCGCCGCTCTCCTCGTACAGCCGCAGGCTGCGGAGGAAGTCGCCGGCACGGGTGTGCAGATAGACCGCGAGCACCTCGCCGGTGCTGCTCGGCGCGGTCGGGTCCCGGGGCTCCGCCGGGTCCTGCGTCTCCGGCACCGGCACCGGCCCGGGCGGCTCCGGCGTCGCGCTCGCGACGGGACCCGTGGTCGTCACGGGTCCCGTGGTCGTGGTGCGCGCCGGACCGCCGCGGGCCGACAGTTCAGGGTTGTGCACGCCTGCGCCTCCGGGCGTCGATGAGCATCTCCTGGACGTTCTGCAACGGCCGCCCGTCCGCGTCCGTCGAGTGCCGGGTCCAGGCGCCGTCCGGGCCCAGGTGCCAGGACGACGTGCTGTCGGACATCCCCGTCTCCAGCAGACGGGTCAGGGCCGCGCGGTGCGCCGGGTCGGTGACCCGGACCAGCGCCTCGATGCGGCGGTCGAGGTTGCGGTGCATCATGTCGGCGCTGCCGAACCAGACCTCGGGCTCGCCGCCGTTGCCGAAGGCGAAGACCCGGGAGTGCTCCAGGAAGCGCCCGAGGACGGAACGCACCCGGATGTTCTCTGACAGACCGGGCACACCGGGGCGCAGTGCGCAGATGCCCCGTACCCAGATGTCCACCGGCACGCCCGCCATCGCCGCGCGGTAGCAGGCGTCGACGATCGCCTCGTCGACCATCGAGTTGACCTTGATGCGGACGTACGCGGGCCGTCCGGCGCGGTGGTGCGCGGCCTCCTTGTTGATCCGTGAGACCAGCCCGTCGCGCAGCGACTTGGGGGCGACCAGGAGCCGGCGGTAGGTCTCGCGGCGGGAGTAGCCGGAGAGGCGGTTGAAGAGGTCGGAGAGGTCCGCGCCCACCTGCGGGTCGGCGGTGAGCAGGCCCAGGTCCTCGTAGAGCCGCGCGGTCTTGGGGTGGTAGTTGCCGGTGCCGACGTGCGAGTAGCGCCGCAGGATCTCGCCCTCCTGACGGACCACGAGCGAGAGCTTGCAGTGGGTCTTGAGGCCGACGAGTCCGTAGACGACGTGGCAGCCGGCCTCCTCCAGCTTCCGCGCCCACTTGATGTTGGCCTGCTCGTCGAAGCGGGCCTTGATCTCGACGAGGACCAGCACCTGCTTGCCCGACTCGGCCGCGTCGATCAGCGCGTCCACTATCGGCGAGTCGCCGGAGGTCCGGTACAGCGTCTGCTTGATGGCGAGCACGTCCGGGTCGGCGGCGGCCTGCTCCAGGAACGCCTGCACGGAGGTGGAGAAGCTGTCGTACGGGTGGTGCAGCAGCACGTCGCGCTCGCGCAGCGCCATGAAGATGTCGGGTGCGGACGCCGACTCGACCTCGGCGAGGTCACGGTGCGTGCCCGCGATGAACTTGGGGTACTTCAGCTCCGGCCGGTCCAGGGCCGCTATCCCGAACAGACCGGTGAGGTCCAGCGGGCCGGGGAGCGGATAGACCTCGGCGTCCGTGATCTTCAGCTCGCGCACCAGCAGGTCGAGCACGTACGGGTCGATGGACTCCTCGACCTCCAGTCGCACCGGAGGCCCGAAGCGCCGCCGCATCAGCTCCTTCTCCAGCGCCTGGAGCAGGTTCTCGGCGTCGTCCTCCTCGACCTCCAGGTCCTCGTTCCTGGTGACCCGGAACATGTGGTGCGCCAGCACCTCCATCCCCGGGAACAGCTCCTCCAGATGGGCCGCTATCACGTCTTCGAGGGGGACGTAGCGCTGCGGCGAGGCTTCGAGGAAGCGGGAGAGCAGCGGCGGCACCTTGACGCGGGCGAAGTGGCGGTGCCCGCTGACCGGGTTGCGCACCACCACGGCGAGGTTGAGGGAGAGGCCGGAGATGTACGGGAAGGGGTGCGCCGGGTCCACGGCCAGCGGCGTCAGCACGGGGAAGATCTGCTGGCGGAACAGGGTGAAGAGGCGGGCCTGCTCCTTCTCGGTCAGATCGGGCCAGCGGATGAGGTGGACGCCCTCTTCGGCGAGCGCGGGGGAGACGTCCTGCTGGTAGCAGGCGGCGTGCCGGGCCATGAGCTCGCGCGAACGGGTCCAGATCAGGTCCAGCACCTCGCGCGGCTGGAGGCCGGAGGCGGAGCGGGTGGCGACGCCGGTGGCGATGCGGCGCTTGAGGCCGGCGACGCGCACCATGAAGAACTCGTCGAGGTTCGAGGCGAAGATGGCCAGGAAGTTAGCCCGTTCGAGTAGCGGTGTGGCCGGGTCCTCGGCCAGCTCCAGCACCCGTTCGTTGAACGCGAGCCAACTGCGCTCCCGGTCCAGGAAACGGCCCTGGGGGAGTTCGGCGCCGTTGCCGCCGTGGTCCTCCTCGTAGCCGTCGAGATCCGCGTCGAGGTCGGGCTCCAGATCGGACACCGTGGCGGCCACGGTGTGCGGCCGGTGCGCCGCGATGGAACCGACGGACGGCTGGGGGTGCTGGACCGATGCCTCGGCAGGCTGCTGACTCATGAACCCATTCTTCCGCGTCTGGGGCGCGATGGGCGCGTCGGAGCGGGGTACGAGGGTTCGTACGGAATCCGCTCCTGAGCCCGATACGGGATCGGGTACGGCTGACTGCATTGAGTGATCGTCGCAGGGCAGTCTGAATGGCCGGTAACGACGACATGACGTCCGGGAATCGACGGCGGGACCGTGCGGGGCCCCACCGCCGACCTGTCACCCTCCTGCCCGGGTGCCGGGTGCCGGGTGCCGGGTGCCGGGTGTCCGTGGGCGCCCGGGTCCCGGGGTACAGGTCCCGGGGCTCGGGCTCCCGGGGTCAGGACTCGGTGCGGTACATCAGGTCCACCTCGTGCGTCTTGAAGCCCAGCCGCTCGTACACGGTGACCGCGGCGGTGTTGTCCGCGTCGACGTAGAGCATCCCCGTCGGCAGCCCCTGCGCGGCGAGGTGGCGCAGCCCGATCGCGGTGAGGGCCTTGCCCAGGCCGCCGCCCTGTGCGTCGGGGCGCACTCCGACGACGTAGACCTCGCCCAACTGCTCGGTGGCGTGCACCTTCGTCCAGTGGAAACCCACGACGACGCCTTCGCGCTCGGCCAGGAAGAACCCCTTGGGGTCGAACCAGGGCTCGGCCATGCGGTCGTCGAGGTCCCGCTGCGTGAGGGCCCCCTGCTCAGGGTGGTGGGCGAACGCGGCGGCGTTCACCGCGAGCCACGCGGCATCGTCCTCCCCGGGAACGAAGGTGCGCACGGTGACACCGGGCGGGAACACGGGCTCGGGGATGTCCAGCGGCGCCAGCGGACGCCGCATCTGCCGCAACTCCCGGAACAGCGTCAGCCCGAGGACCTGCGCCAGGTGCCGGGCGGCTGACTTCCCACCGTGCGCCCACACCCGCAGCCGCTTGCCCGACGCGGCGAGCAGCGCGCTGCCGAGCGCCCTGCCGTGCCCGCGCCCGCGGTGGCCGGGGTGGACGACCAGCTCCGCCGCGGGGGCCTCGACGGGGTCGGTGTCCTCCAGCTGCGCATAGCCGACCAGCTCCCCGCCGACGGTGAGCAGGAAGTGCCGGACGCCTTCGCGCGCTCCGCCGCGCAGCTGGAGCCGGCCCTGCTCGGAGACGGCCTGCGTCCCGTCCGCGGCTGCGGCCTCGGCGAGCACGGCGAGAACGGCGTCCGCCTGGTCGGGAGCCAGTGCGTCGAGGCTCTCGATCTGCCGGCCGGGCTCCGGAATCACTGCGTCAGTCGTCATGGTGGAAGCCTACGGCGGGGGCGTGGCCAGGCGGTGGGACAGGCGTGCACCCAGGTCCGGCGGGGCGTCCGCCGGTGTCGCCACCCGGTGCGCACGACGGCAGCGCGGTGATTTGCCGATTTCGCAAAGGAGGCTCGCGCGCCCGGGAGGCCGGTCGCATCATCGAGCCGCAGGCACCGCACTCGTGCACGGAACCCGAGGAGTACTCATGGCGCAGCTCACCGTGGCATCCACGACCGGGGGGACGCACCGTCTGGTCACGTCCCCGGCAGGTCGCACCCATGTCGTCGAGCAGGGCTCGGGCCCGCTCGTCCTGCTGGTGCACGGCTTCCCCGAGTCCTGGTACTCGTGGCGCCACCAGCTGCCGGCGCTCGCCGCGGCCGGGTACCGCGCGGTGGCGATGGACGTCCGTGGCTACGGCCGCTCGTCCCACCCGACCGAGGTCGGCGCCTACCGGTTGCACGAACTCGTCGAGGACGCCGTCGCCGTGGTCGAAGGCCTCGGGGAGTCCTCGGCGGTGATCGTGGGCCACGACTGGGGTTCGACCATCGCCGCCAACTCGGCGCTGCTGCACCCGGAGGTCTTCCGCGCGGTGGGCCTGCTGAGTGTGCCCTACGCTCCCTGGAACGGACCCCGCCCCTCCGAGGTCTTCGCGCAGATGGGGGGCGGCGGGGAGTTCTACGTGTCCTACTTCCAGGAGCCGGGCCGCGCCGAGGCCGAGACCGAACCGGACGTGCGGGGCTGGCTCGCCGGCTTCTACGCCGGGCTCTCGGCCGACACCATGGTCTCCGACGACGTGTCCTCCTTCTACTTCGTGCAGCCGGGGGCGAAGCTCTCCGACGGCTTCCCGACGGGGCGACGTCCGTCGTGGCTGACGGACGACGTCTTGGACGTGTACGCGGGGGAGTTCGAGCGGACCGGGCTGACCGGAGGGCTGAACCGCTACCGGAACATGGACCGGGACTGGGAGGAGTTCGCCGACTGGCGCGGCGCTCCGCTGCCGCAGCCCTCCCTCTTCATCGGGGGCTCCGAGGACGCGTCCATCGGCTGGCTGTCGGAGGTGATCGCCGCCTTCCCCACCACCCTGCCCGGGCTGGTCGGCTCGCACATCATTCCGGGGCGCGGCCACTGGATCCAGCAGGAGGCCAGCGACGAGGTCAACACCCTGCTCCTGGAGTGGCTCACCGGGCTCTGACCACCGACCCGCCGCCGCTACGACGACGGCGCGGACGGCCCGACGCCGATCGCGGAACGGCGTGCGCACCTGCGCGCGCCGTTCCGCTGAACGTGCCGCATTCGCTCCCGTTGGTGCAGAGTTCAGCACCGATCTCTCCGGCCGAAGGTCCTTTCCTCTCGACGACGGCCCTGGAATTGCGTAACCCAGACAGTCCGGAGTCCGCTCTGGTAGGAACAGGGGATGACCGCACAGGACGAGGAAGCTCCCTCGGTGGAAGACCTTGTGTGCTGTGTCCAACTCGGCCCCGGATGGGTCGACTTGACGCTTGCCACAGGAGCGAGATCCGAGGCGGAGGCACTGGCCACGAGGACCGTGGAACGCTACGGGCCCCGTGGACTGGCCATCGAGAAGAAGGCGCTCTTCGAGGACGTGGCCAACCGGGCCACCGCGCTCAACGCGGACGGACCGATCATGGCCGCGGTCTTCTACTCGGGCACCGGTGAAGCAGTTGTCGACTTCGTCATCGACTCCTATCTGGACGACGTGGACGGGGACGGCCAGGGTCCGCCGCGACCCGATCTCGACGAGGCCCGCTCGCTGCTGCTGGACTGGGTGGGCAGCGACACCACGGGCGAGCCCGAAGTGACCTACCCGGACCTGGACGCAGGACCGGCGGTACGCCTTCGATCGCAGGTCAGCACCAAGCAACTGCTCGGGCTCTGGCGCCAGGACACCGGCTCCCTCACCTACGCGGTGCTCCCGCCGGGAGTCAGGAGCATCGTCCTCGCGTCCTTCACCTGGCGCAACATGGCCCAGACCGAGAAGGTCGCCCAGCTCGCCGGCGAGTTGATGGCCACCTTGCAGGTCACCCCCGTCGAATCCGGGCCCTAGAAGCCGACGGAACGGCCAGCGCGCGAGAAACCGCGTGATCCACCACATCTCTTCTCCCGTCCGAGCAGTTCATTCAGGGGACTGATCAGGCGCCGACACTCCGCATGCGTCGCAGGGCCATCGCGAGCGCACCGCATATCGCGCCCCAGAGTGCGTTCACGAGCAGCATCGGAACGATGGCGTAAGGACGGGTGAGGGGACCTTCGAACTGCCCCGAAAGGATGGGGGAGAGGACGGCGCTGAGGACCACGGCCGCCACGGCGTATGTCACGCCCGTGGCGACCAGGGTCAGCAGCGGGTCGTGCACCGGGCGGAGTGCGACGGCCCCTATCCACACCAGGGAGATGGCGGCCGTGAGGACCAGCGGTGTGGCCGGCTTCCCCAGGGCCTCGCTCAGGCCCGCGGTGGAGAACAGCGGGCGGATGAGCGCGACGAGCGTGAGGACGCCGATCAGCGGCCAGGGCAGAGCACGCAGCCGCTGGGTGAGCGGGAGATCGGAGTGCGTTGCGTTCATGCGCTTCAGGATCGGCTTAGGCCGACCCTCACCGCGTCCCCCCACGGCTGACACCTCACGTACTCCGCCAGTTGCGGGTGGGGCAGTCGCCCCTACCCCAGCGGTTGCGGAAGGGCGGCGGAAAGTGCCATCGCTGGGGTGAAGGCGCAGGTGGCGGGCTCGACCTACGCTGGCTGCATGCCTGCTGGTGCTGTTGTCTCCCGAGTGCGTCGCCGGTTGTCACGCAGCTTTCGCGCGGATGTAGCGGTCAGCGTCGGGGTCGTCGTGGTGGTGGCGATCGGTGCGCTGAGACCCCTCATGGGCGCGCGGTTGGAGCCGTGGCCGCTGACCGTCGTCGGCTGGCTGCTGTCCGCCGTCGTGTGCGCCGCGCTGTTCTTCCGACACCGTCATCCGGTCGCGGTCGCCGGCGTCGCCCTCGTCGGCACCGGTGCGTTCTATCTGCTGAGCGATTACGACGGACCGCTGCTGATCGCGTTCGTGGTGGCCCTGTACCAGATCGCCGCCGACGGGCGCCTCCAGGCCGCGGTCGGCCTCGCCTCGCTGGCGCTGGTCTCCACCGGATTCGGCACCCTCGCGGGAAACGGCGACGTCAACGGTGTTGCGCTGTTCATGTTCACCGGCTGGCTGATCGGTGTCGTCGCGCTCGGCTGGGCACGCCACAGCCGCCTCGCGTACGTGCGGGAGGTGGAGCAGCGCGCGGCGGGCGAGGAGCGGATGCGTATCGCCCGCGAGTTGCACGACATCATCGGACACCACATCTCCCTCGTGCACGTGCAGTCGTCTGCCGCCCTGCGCCGATTGACGAAGGACCAGGTGGCAGGCGCCGTCCTGGCCGAGGAGGCCCTGACTGCGATCAAGGACTCCAGCCGGGAGGCGCTGCGCGAGCTGCGGACCACCCTGGGCGTGCTGCGGCAGGGCGACGAGGCGGAGCCGACGGCGCCCCTCCCTGGCCTGGACCGCATCGACGACCTCGTGGACGCCGCCCGGTTGGCCGGTCTCGACGTGCGGAAACGGGTCCGGGGCGAGCAGCGGGAGCTGCCGACCGAGGTCGAGCTCGCGGCGTACCGGATCGTGCAGGAGTCCCTGACGAACGTCACCCGGCACGCGGTGCGGGTCACGGAGGCCACCGTGAGTGTCGAGTACGGGGAGCAGGAGTTGACGATCGAGATCGCGGACGATGGTCGCGGCGCGGCGGCGCACGGCTTCAAGGGTGTCGGCAGCGGGGTTGCCGGCATGCGCGAACGCGCTCGGGCGCTGGGGGGAGAGCTGTCGGCGGGCACTTATCCACAGGGCTTCGCGGTGCGGGCCAGTCTGCCCTACGGTTCCGATCACGGCTCCCAGCGGAGCCGCTCGTAGCCCTCTGGGAGAACGGGAGCGACCTGCGCCGTGATCAAAGTCTTGCTCGTCGATGACCAGCGCCTGGTGCGCGCCGGATTCCGCTCGATCCTGGAAGACGAGGACGACATCGAGGTCGTCGGTGAGGCCAGCGACGGGGCCGAGGCGGTGACCGCCTGCCGTCAACTTGCCCCGGACGTCGTCCTGATGGACATCCGCATGCCCGAGGTGGACGGCCTGGAAGCGTCCCGCCGCATCGCCGCGGACAGTCGGCTCGCCGAGGTCAAGGTCATCATCCTCACCACGTTCGACGCGGACGACTACATCTACAGCGCGCTCCGCGCCGGGGCGAGCGGCTTCCTCGTGAAGGACGCCGAGACCACGGAACTGCTCACGGCGATTCGGGTGGTGGCCCGAGGGGACGCGCTGATGAGTCCGGGCGTCACCCGTCGGTTGATAAAGGAGTTCGCGGCCCGGGTGAAGGCGCCCGAGCCCGATCCACGACTGAAGGCCCTCACCGAACGCGAGTGTGAGGTCATGTTGTTGGCGGCCCAAGGGCTGACGAACGACGAGATCGCCGAGCGGCTGGTCCTCAGCCCTGCGACCGCGAAGACCCACGTCAGTCACATCATGACCAAGCTGGGCCTCCGCGACCGGGTCCAACTGGTCATTCTTGCCTATGAGTCGGGGATGATCAGGCCCGGCTGGCTGACTACCTGAGCCCGTTGTGCACTTCCGTGCTTCTGTGGGCGCTTGACCGGCGCCGTCGGCGGGGTGGGCACGGGTCGGTGGGGGGCCTGGAGTGCTCGGGACTTGGGCAACCGCAACTGCGGGTGTATGCCGGGCCGTCGGGCCGCAACTGGCGATGTACGACAGGTGCCCGCCACGGGCTGATGCCCTCGGGCATACCTTCGCCCGACGCTGAATCCCATGAGCACACACACGCACTTCCCGCCCGGCACGGCGGGCCGGGCCGTCGTCGGGCTGCTGGCAGGAGGCGCCGCAGGGTTCCTCCTGGCGCAGACCGCGGCGGCGTTCCTCGACTTCCTCTTCGGCCGTGATTCCGGCGCGAGCTTCCTCGCACCGGCCCTGCTGTCCGTCGTCGCGCCCGCGGTGTTCGCGGTCGTGGGTGCGTTCGTCGGTTCCCGGTGGGGGAAAGGCGGGTGGCCGTCATGACGCAGCACGCCTCCCCTTCGCCCGCGCGTCGCGGCCGTTTCGGCACGGGCGTCTTCGCGGGGCTCGCCACCTGGTCGCAGCGCAGGCGCTGGCTCGCGCTGTTGCTGTGGGTGGTGGCCATCGCGGCGATCACGGTCGGCTCACAGGCCCTCGGCAGCCGCTATCAGAACGACTTCTCCTTGCCCGGTACGGAATCGCAAGCCGCGACGGACCTGTTGGAGAAGCACGGATCGCTCCAGGCCGGCGGCAGCGTGGAGATCGTCTTCAAGGACGAGCAGGGCCTGACCGGTGATCGCGAGGGCATCGAGAAGATGCTCCAGGAGGTCAGGGAGCTTCCCGGAGTGGCGGACGTCCGCAGTCCCTACGAGGACCGCTCCGCCCTCTCCGAGGACGGGACCGTCGGATATGCGACGGTCACCCTCGACGGCAAGGCGGAGGAGGTGCCGAAGGAGGACGTCACCGACATCATCGACGTTGCGAAGGCGGCCGGGACGGACCAGTTGGAGGTGCAGCTCGGCGGAGAAGCGGTGCGCGGGGCGGAGGAGGAGTCGGGAGGCGGTGCGGAGGGCGCCGGGATGCTGGCCGCTCTCGTCATCCTGGTGCTGCTGTTCGGATCGCTGCTGGCGGCGGCCGTGCCGCTGGTGACGGCGCTGTTCGCCGTGGGCGGTGCGATCGGGCTGATCACCCTGGCGTCGCGGGTCTTCACCGTCGCGGACTTCACCCCGCCGATCATGATGCTGGTCGGCCTCGGGGTGGGGGTGGACTACGCCCTGTTGATCTTCTACCGCTATCGCCACGAGTTGACCGGCGGCAGCGATCGGGAGAGCGCCGTGGCGACCGCGCTCGCCATCGCGGGGCGCACGGTCTTCTTCGCCGGCTGCACGGTCATCATCGCGCTGCTGGGACTTGTGGTCCTGGGCCTGGGATCGCTCCAGGGCGTGGCGCTGGCGGTGGCCCTCACCGTGCTCGTCACCATGGTCGCCTCGCTGACGCTGCTGCCCGCGCTGCTGGCCGTGTTGGGGACCCGGATCCAGAAGACGGTGCTGAAGCGGGCGACCAAGGCACAGGCCAAGGGGCGTGAGGAGGGGCGTCGTTGGCGGGCGCTCTCCGGCGCCGTCCAGCGCAGGCCGCTGCCCGCGCTGCTGGCGGCCGTGGTGGCGCTGCTGGCGCTGTCCGCCCCCGCGTTGGGGCTGCGGCTGGGGTTCGCCGACGCAGGCAACGACGCACCCTCGACGACCACGCGGAAGGCGTACGACCTGCTGGCGGAGGGCTTCGGCCCCGGGTTCAGCGGCCCGCTGGTCGTTGTCAGCCAGGGCGACCGGGCGGCGGCGGAGGAGATGCGGTCCGCCCTGGAGCGTACGGACGGGATCGCGGCGGTCACGCCGCCGCTGCCCACCAAGGACGGCGCCGTGTCCACGGTGATCGCCTATCCGACGACCGCGCCACAGGACGCGAAGACCACCGACCTGGTCCATGCCCTGCGTGACGACGTGCTGCCGCCGCTCGCGGAGAAGACGGGGGCGGAGTATCTGGTCGGGGGATCGACCGCGGCGACGCAGGACTTCGCGGACGCGGTGTCCTCCCGGATGCCGTTGTTCGTCGCCATTGTGGTGGGGCTGTCCACGCTGCTGCTGATGGCGGTGTTCCGGTCGCTGCTGATCCCGTTGAAGGCCGCGTTGTTGAATCTGCTCTCCGTCTCGGCCGCGCTGGGCGCGATCACGCTGGTCTTCCAGCACGGTTGGTTCGGTGTGCAGCCCGGGCCCATCGAGGCGTTCATCCCCGTGATGATCTTCGCGATCGTCTTCGGGCTGTCGATGGACTACGAGGTGTTCCTCATATCCCGGATCCAGGAGGAGTGGGAGAGCGCAAAGGATCCCTCGCAGGCGGTGCGGGAGGGGCTGGCCGCCACGGGCAAGGTGATCACGGCGGCTGCGGCCATCATGATCGTGGTGTTCGCCGCGTTCGTCCTCAGCCCGGACCGGATGCTCCAGCAGTTCGGACTCGGCCTGGCCGTGGCCATCTTGTTGGACGCCGTCGTCATCCGCTGCCTGATCGTGCCGGCCGTGATGCAGCTGTTGGGGGCGCGGGCGTGGTGGTTGCCGGGGCCGCTCGCGAAGGTGCTGCCCAAGGTGGCCTTGGAGCGGTCCGCCGCCGGGTGACCGGACCCCGCCCCCCGGCGGGAGGGCGTCCCGCCGGGCCGGGGCCCTGCTCCCCCGTGGTCCGTCCGAGGCCCCGGTCAGGGCGCGGGCTTGGCCTCGCCGCAGTACTGGGCGTTGAGGACGAGGCCCAGGCCGTCCTGGAGCCAGTCGCCGTTGGTGTTGTAAGCGAGGGAGTGGCCGCCGTCTTCGGTGGTCACCGCGACGGAGAGCGAGCCGATCCAGCCGCCGGTGTGGCCCCACAGTTCGGTGCCGCACCGGGTGGTGAAGCGTTCGATGCCGAGGCCGTACCCCTCGGAGGTGGTGGTCTTCATCGCCCGGAGTTGCTGGGGTGGCAGGACCTTGCCGCGCAGCAGGGCGCTGAAGAAGCGGTTCAGGTCGGCGGCGCTGGAGATGATGTCGCCTTCGGCCCAGGTCTGGGACGCGTTCTGGAGGGTGACGTCGTAGGTCTTGGTCGCCGCGGGGTCCGCCGACAGCCGGGAGTACGCGCGGCTGCTGGGGCGGGGCATGTGGCTGTTGTTGCCGGGCATCGTGGTGGAGCGCAGGCCCAGCGGTTTGATGATGCGCTGGCGCACCTCGTGTTCGTAGGTGTTCCCGCTGACCTTCTCGATGATCAGGCCGGCCAGGACGTAGTTGGTGTTCGAGTAGGAGTGCTTGCTGCCGGGCGGGGAGAAGACGGGTGCGTGCCGCATCGCGACGCGTACGGCGGCCTGTGGTGTGCGGTCGTCGAAGCGGTGGGCCAGGAATCCCGGCGCCAGGACGTAGGTGTTCCGGTACGTGGTGTCGTCGAGGAAGTCGTAGACGCCGCTGGTGTGGTTGAGGAGTTGGCGGACGGTGATGGTGCGGCCGTCGTGGCCGTTGCCGCGGACGAGGCCGGGGAGCCACTTCTCCACGGTGTCGTCGAGGTCGAGTGCCCCTTCGGCTTCCAGTTGGAGCAGGACGGTGGCGACGAAGGTTTTGGTGATGCTGGCGATGCGGAAGCGGTCGTCGGCGCCGCGGGGGGTGCCCGTCTTGAGGTTGCCGACGCCCGCGGTGCCCTTCCAGACGCCGTGCCCGTCCGTGGCGGTGGCCGTCACCCCGGGGATGCCGCCGGCGACGACGGCTTCCAGGGCCCGTTGGGTGGCCTGGTGGTGCCCGTTGGACCCCAAGGCCGTGCCGGTGCTGGTGCCGGGGGTTGCGGCGGTGCCGGCCTCGGCATGGGTGGCGGTGCGGATGGTGGTGGGGGTTGTGGGGTCGGCCTGGGCGGTGGGGGCGGTGAAGGCCGTGAGGGCCACCGCGCCCGCGATCAGTCCCACAGCGCCCGTACGTCTCAGTCGTCGTCCCGTCATGCCTGCGCTCCTTGCTGCCGACTGGCCATCGGTGGAAGGGACCCGGAAGCGATGGAGACGGTTGACCGGGGGGTGTCGATGGCCGAGTTGTGACCCGTGCCCCCCTGTCGTGCTACGCGCGTTGACCCTAGGCTGCCGGGGCAGCCACCGTCGTTCGTTGAAAGATCAAGGGGAGAGATGTCAGCCAGCTCGCACGCGACGAGTTCGCCGGGGCCCGAGGGCCCTCGCGTCCACAGAGCGACGCGCCCCCGCAAGGACCGCAAGTACCGTCGGGTCCTCGCTGCCGTCGCCGGCCTCACCACCGTCGGCGCGCTGTTCGCCGCGCTGCCCGCAGGGACCGCCGGCGCCCATGAGCGCGACAAGGCGGAGAAGGGGAGCCAGGGCGACCGGGGCCACGGCCACGGGCGCACCGTGGACGTCCAGTTGCTCTCGTTCAACGACTTCCACGGCAATCTCCAGCCTCCGTCCGGCTCGGGCGGCCGGGTCACCCACACCAACCCCGACGGCAGCACCAAGACCATCGACGCGGGCGGCGCCGAGTACCTGGCGACCCATCTGCGTGAGGCCCGCAAGGGCAAGCGCTACTCGGTGACCGCCGCGGCCGGTGACCTCATCGGCGCCACGCCCATGCTCTCCGGCCTCTTCCACGACGAGCCGTCCATCGAGGCGCTGAACGAGCTGGAGCTCGACGTCTCCTCCGTCGGCAACCACGAGTTCGACGAGGGCGCCCGCGAGTTGGCCCGGATCCAGAACGGCGGGTGCCACCCCACCGAGGGCTGCTACGAGCAGGGCAGGAAGTTCAAGGGCGCGGAGTTCCCCTATCTGACCGCCAACGTGACCCACGAGAAGTCCGGCAAGCCGCTGCTCGACCCGTACTTCATCTGGGAGCGCGGCGGGGTGCGCATCGGCTTCATCGGAGTGACCCTGGAGGGCACGCCTGACATCGTGAACGCCGAGGGCATCAAGGGCCTGAAGTTCGGCGACGAGATCGAGGCGATCAACAAGTACGCCAAGGTCCTGGAGCGCAAGGGCGTCAAGTCCATCGTCGCGCTGCTGCACGAGGGCGGGGCCCCGGCCTCCTCCTCGTACAACTACAACTGCGACAGCCCCGGCCCCGGCGACGGGATCTCCGGGCCGATCGTGGACATCGCCAAGAAGGTCAGCCCGCAGGTCGACGCGCTGGTCACGGGCCACACGCACCAGGCGTACGCGTGCACGATCCCCGACCCCGCGGGCAAGCCGCGCACGGTGACGTCCGCGGCCTCGGCCGGCCGGCTCTACACGGACACGACGCTGACGTACGACCGGCGCACGAAGGACATCGTCCGCACCTCGGTGGCCGCTGCGAACCACGTCGTCACGCGTGACGTGCCGAAGGCGCCGGACATGACGCGGCTGATCGACCGTTGGAACGCGCTCGCCGCGCCGATCGCCAACCGGCCCGTCGGACACGTCTCCGCGGACATCGACAATCCGCTGGTGGAGGAGCGGCCGCTGGGGAACCTGATCGCGGACGCGCAGTTGGAGGCGTTCGCTCCGGCCGACAAGGGCGGTGCGCAGCTCGCGCTGATGAACCCGGGCGGCATCCGTGCGCCCCTGGTGCACGCGCCGTCCGGCAGTGAGGCGCCGGGCACGGTGACGTACGGCGAGGCGTTCACGGTCCAGCCGTTCACCAACATGATGAACGTGGTCGACCTCACCGGAGCACAGCTGGTCACCGCGCTCCAGCAGCAGGTCAGCGGGTCGAACCAGGCGTCCCCGAAGATCCTCCAGGTCTCGAAGGGCTTCACGTACACCCTGGACATGACCAAGGCGGGCGCCGACCGGGTGGTGGTGGACTCGATCCGGCTCGACGGCCAGCCCATCGACCCGGCGAAGACCTACCGGGTGGCGATGAACGAGTTCCTGACGGGCGGCGGTGACGGCTTCGCCGTGTTCAAGGAGCACAAGAACAAGCTCGTCGGCGCGTCCGACCTGGACGTGCTGATCGCCTACCTCGGGGCGCACTCCAGCCCGACGGCTCCGTTGGCGCCGCCGGCGCTGGGCCGGATCACCGTGGTGAAGTGACGCCGACCGTTCGGCTTCCGCATCACCCGTCCGGGCCTGGTCGCGCATCCGACCGGGCCCGGACGCGGGCGGGCCGAGCCATGAAGGGCTCGTCGCTACGAAAGGCTCGTCGGCGGGGGAGTGGTGGCGCCCGGGAGGGTGAGCACCGCCGTCGTGCCGCCGCCCGCCGCCGGCTCCAACCGGACCTGGCCGCCCGCCTGCTGGACCGTGCGCGCCACGATCGACAGCCCGAGCCCGGAGCCGGGCAGGGCCCGCGCCGAGGGCGAACGCCAGAACCGTTCGAAGACGTGCGGCAGTTCCTCGGTGGGGATGCCGGGCCCGTGGTCGCGCACCGTCAGTTCGCCGTTCCGCAGCCGCACCTCGACCGTGGCGCCCGGCGGGGAGAACTTCACCGCGTTGTCCATGACGTTCACCAGGGCCCGCTCCAGCGCCGCCGGTTCGGCCCGTACGTACCAGGGCGCCAGCTCCTCGACGAAGGTCAGCTCCGGTCCCCGCAGCCGGGCGCGCCCCAGCGCCGTCGCCGCGACCTCGTGCAGCCCGACGATCGACAACTGCTGACCGCCCTGCGCCGCGTCCGGCCGGGACAGCTCCTGGAGGTCGCCGATCAGCGAAGCCAGCTCCACCATCTGCGCCCGTACGCTCTCCAGCAGCGCGCGCCGGTCGGCGGGCGGAATGGCCCGGCCGGTGCGTTCGCTGCGGACGAGCAGGTCGATGTTGGTGCGCAGCGAGGTCAGCGGGGTGCGCAGCTCGTGGCCGGCGTCCGCGATCAGCCGGGCCTGACGGTCGCGGGAGGAGGCGAGCGCCGCGGTCATCGCGTTGAACGAGCGCGAGAGCCGGGCGATCTCGTCGTCCCCGTCGGACGGGATCCGTACGGTCAGATCCTCCGTGCGGGCCACGTGTTCCACGGCCTCCGTCAGTCGGTCCACGGGCTGGAGGCCCGCCCGGGCCACCCACAGCCCGGCCGCGCCGGCGCCGAGCACGCCGAGCCCGGCGAGTGCGGTGAGCAGCAGCGCGAGACGGTTGAGCGAGGTCTCGATCTCGTCGAGGGGCCGGGACACCGACACCGCGACCGGCCCGCTCCCCGGGACGACCTCCTGGATGGTGTGCACCCGCACGGGCTGGCCGTTGTCCGTCACGCTGTCGTGGAGCGTGCTCTCCCGCTGGCCGTTGGCGACGGCGACGTCCAGCGTCGTGACCTTCACCGGGACGTTGTACCGGGCCACGCAGCGCGTGCCGTCCGGCCCCACGATCTGGGTGTACGCGAAGGACTGCTTCTCGGTGACGTGGATCTGGGTGCCGTTGTCGCACTGCTTCAGGGCGTCGACGACGACCTGCGTCGGCGCGCTGACGTTCTTCAGGGAGGTGTTCAGCTCGTCGTTGAGCTGGGTCCGCACCAGCAGCCAGGCGACGACCGCGACGGCGGCGACGGCGACGGCCACCGCGGTCGCCACCAGCAGCGCGAGGCGCGAGCGCAGCGGCAGCCGGCGGAACCGGCGCACCAGGCGCCACCCCAGGCCCTCGCCCGTACCGCCCGTACCGCCCGGCCCGCCCGGCCCGGTACCGCCTGGACCCGCGGCCCTCGCGCCCGCGCCCGGTCCCGTACCGCCGAAGCCTGAAGGTCCGTGCGCCGGGCCGCTGGGGCCCCCGGCCTGCGTCACGCCTCACCGCCGCCCTGGCGCAGTACGTATCCGACGCCGCGCACCGTGTGGACGACGCGCGGCTCGCCGCCCGCCTCCGTCTTGCGGCGCAGGTACATCACGTACACGTCCAGGGAGTTCGAACTGGGCTCGAAGTCGAAGCCCCAGACCGACTTGAGGATCTGCTCGCGGGTGAGCACCTGGCGCGGATGCGCCAACAGCAGCTCCAGCAGGGTGAACTCGGTGCGCGTCAGCTCGACGGCGCGGCTGCCGCGGTGCACCTCGCGGGTGCTCAGGTTCATCGTCAGATCGCCGAAGCTGAGCACGTCGCCGGCGTCCTCGGCGTCCCCGACCGCCTCCGCGAGCTGCGCGGCGGCGTACGAACTGCGGCGCAACAGCGCACGGATCCGGGCGAACAGCTCGTCCAGCTCGAACGGCTTGACCAGGTAGTCGTCGGCGCCCGCGTCCAGGCCCGTGACCCGGTCGCCGACGGTGTCGCGGGCGGTCAGCATCAGGATCGGCACGGTCGAGCCGCCGGCGCGGATGCGGCGGGCGGCGGTGAGGCCGTCCATCCGCGGCATCTGGATGTCGAGGACGACCAGTTCCGGACGGTACGACGCCATCTTGTCGAGCGCGTCGAGACCGTCGACGGCGACCTCCGTCGCGTACCCCTCGAAGGCGAGGCTGCGCTGGAGGGCCTCCCGGACGGCGGGCTCGTCGTCGACGATCAGGATGCGCTCGTCAGTCATGCTGACAGCCTCGCACGTCGCGTCCCCGGCGGGCCGGTCGTCGTCGGCGGGCGCCGAAGCGTGGTCCGCTGGTCCGCCCGGGTGCATGCTCGCGGGTCCGTCCACCGAGCCCCTAGCTGCCGGCGCGGAGGGCATCGAGGCTGGCCTTCACGGTGTCGACGGGGATGGCGAAGCCGAGGCCGACGCTGCCGGCCGTCGAACCGCTCGCCGCGCTCGGGGAGTACATGGCGGAGTTGATCCCCACGATCTCCCCGTTCATGTTGATCAGCGCGCCGCCGGAGTTGCCCGGGTTCAGGGAGGCGTCCGTCTGGATGGCCTGGTACGTGGTCGTGGACTCGCCGGTGTCGCCGTTGAACTGCCGGCCGCCGTACTCGAAGGGCCACCCCGTGTCCGGCCGGCGCTGCCCCGGGTCCGTCGCGACGGTCACGTCCCGGTCGAGCGCGGAGACGATGCCGCTGGTCACCGTGCCGGTCAGCCCCTCGGGGGAGCCGATGGCCACGACCTCCTCGCCGACCTTCAGCTTGCCGGAGTCACCGAGCGGGGCGGCCTTGAGGCCGCTCGCGCCGCGCACCTTCACCAGGGCGAGGTCCTTGTCGGGCGCGGTGCCGACGACGTCCGCGGTGTACGTCTTGCCGTTGTCGAGGCGCACCTGCACGGTGTCGGCGCCCGACACGACGTGGTTGTTGGTGATGATCTCGCCGCTGGACGTGATGATCACGCCGGAGCCGGTGCTGGCGCCGTTGCCGCCGGCCGCCTTGATCTCCACGATGCTCGGGGACACGGCCTCCGCGACGCCCGCCACGGTGCCCTTGTTGCTGGTGGAGACGTTCGTGCCGCTGATGCCGGAGCCGGCGCTCGCACCGGTGCCGCCGCCGTCGCCGGTGAACCGGTCCACCAGCGCGGACGCACCGCCGCCGACGGCCGCGGCGGCGATCGCCACGGCCACGAGCAGCGCGACCGGGCGCTTGGTGCGGGTCGCCCGCGGCGCGGCACCGCCCGACCAGGCAGCGGCCTCCGGGGGCCAGACGGGCGGGGACGGCGGAGGCGGCGGCGCCTGGTGCGCGTACGGCTCGGTCGCGTCGTAACCCGTGGTGTCGTAACCCGTGGTGTCGTGGCCCGAGGCGTCGTGCCCCGTCGCCTCGTACCCCTGTGCGTACGTCGGCGTCTGCGGCTGCGCCTGTGCGTGCGGGAACTCCTGCTGGGCCTCGGGCCCGGGCCCCGGCTGCGGCTGTGCGTCGTTGCGGTTGCGCGAGAAGTCCGTCATGGAACGACTGTCGCCGCGCCAGATGAGAGGAGTCTGAGGCAGCACTGAGAAGCCGCGCAGAGTTCTGTACGGGCCGCGTAAAAGCGGGCCGCAAAGATCCGGGCCGCAAAGAGCCGGGTCGCGTAGAGCAAAGCGCCGCGCGGCCGGGCCCTACCCGACGTACGTCAGCCGCACCCGCACGAGCGACGGATGACCAGGCCCGACGGGAACTGCCGCACCCGCTCGCGGCGCGACCCCGCGACCCGCAGGCTGTCGTCGAGCACCAGGTCCACCGCCGCCCGCGCCATCGCAGGCCGGTCGGAGGCGACCGTGGTCAGCGGCGGATCGGTCAGATGCGCTTCCTTGACGTCGTCGAAGCCGGCGACCGCCAGCTCCCCGGGCACGTCGATCCGCAGCTCCCGCGCCGCCCGCAGCACCCCGATCGCCTGGTCGTCCGTGGCGCAGAAGACCGCCGGCGGGCGGTCCGGCCCCGACAGCAGCTTCAGCGCGACCTGGTACGCGTCGTAGCGGTTGAACGGCGCCTGGAAGAGCCGGCCCTCGACCGACCTGCCGGACTCCAGCATCGCCCGCCGCCACCCCTCCACGTGGTCGGTGACGGGGTCGCCGACGGCCGGGGTGTCGTCCGGTCCGCCGAGGCACGCCACGTACTCGTGTCCGTGCTCCAGCAGATGGCGGGTGGCGAGCTGGGCACCGCCGATGTCGTCGGTGACCACGGCCACGTCGTCGATCGCCTCGGGCCGCTCGTGCAGCAGCACGACCCGCGCCTCCCACGCCTCGATCTCCGCCGCCGCGCTCTCGGTCAGCCCCTGGCTGACGAGGATCAGCCCGGAGACCCGCATGCCGAGGAAGGCCCGCAGATAGTGGACCTCGCGCTCGCGCCGGTAGTCGGAGTTCCCGACGAGGACCATCTTTCCGCGCTCGGCGGCGGCCTGTTCCACGGCGTGCGCCATCTCCGCGAAGAAGGGCTGACGGGCGTCGGGAACGACCATCCCTATGAGGTCGGTGCGCCGGGAGGCCATCGCCTGGGCGACCCGGTCGGGCCGGTAGCCCAACTCCTTGATCGCGGCGAGCACGCGCTCCCGCGTCGCCGGGGCGACCGGCCGGGGTCCGTTGTTGATGACATAGCTCACGACGGCGGTGGAAGTCCCCGCCAGTCGCGCAACGTCGTCCCGCGTCACCTTGGCCACGCGCGGCAGTCTACGCGTGGTGACCCCGCTCTGGGCAGGTCGTACGAGGGATCCCAACAGGTGGACAGAGGGGGCTCGCGACCGCCTTCCGGCGCGGGTCCTACGCGCGGGCGCCCGCGCCCGGAACCGCCGTCCCGGACGCGCCCGCCGCGCCCGTTGCCCGCGCCGCGCTCCCCGGCTTGTCGAACCGCTCCGCCCTTTCCGACCTGTCCAGCTTCTCCAGTTTCTCCAGCTTTTCCGGCTTCTCGGGCTTCTCCGGCGAGACGAAGCGATATCCCACGTTCCGTACGGTCCCGATCAGCGACTCGTGCTCCGGGCCCAGCTTGGCGCGCAGCCGCCGCACGTGGACGTCGACCGTCCGCGTGCCGCCGAAGTAGTCGTACCCCCACACCTCTTGGAGGAGCTGGGCGCGGGTGAAGACCCGGCCGGGATGCTGCGCCAGGTATTTCAGCAGCTCGAACTCCTTGAAGGTCAGGTCGAGGACCCGGCCCTTCAGCTTCGCGCTGTACGTCGCCTCGTCGACCGACAGGTCGCCGTTGCGGATCTCCATGGGGGAGTCGTCGGAGCCGAGCTGCTGCCGGCCGGTCGCCAGCCGCAGCCGCGCCTCGACCTCGGCCGGCCCCGCCGTGTCCAGCAGGACGTCGTCGACGCCCCAGTCCGCGGTGACGGCCGCGAGGCCGCCCTCGGTGACCACCAGGATCAGCGGACAGCCCGGGCCGGTGGAGCGCAGCAGCTGGCACAGCGACCGCACCTGCGGCAGGTCGCGGCGCCCGTCGACGAGGATCACGTCGGCGCCGGGGGTGTCCACCAGCGCCGGGCCCTCGGCGGGGGCCACGCGCACGCTGTGCAGCAGCAGTCCGAGGGCGGGGAGCACCTCGGTGGACGGCTGGAGGGCGTTGGTGAGCAGGAGCAGTGAACTCATCGGGGGTCACCTGCTCCCGTCCTGGCTGTTCGCCGGTGGTGCACGGTTCGCTCGCCCATGACGTCGGTTCCTCCTCGGTCCCTGCGAGGACGTGGTGGTGCTGCGGCCCTGTGGTCATTCGCCATTCCGGGTCCGTTCGTCCGGCCGGTTCGTTGGTTCCGTTCGGTTCGTTCGTTCGTTCTCGGAATGCGGAAATGCTGCGTGCTTGCGCGTCCGTTCCGTTCACGTGCCTGTAACAACGGGCCGGAAACGCAAAAGGACCCGGGGGCTGCTTCGCCCGGATCCTCTTCGCAGCACAATAGCCCACATGCGTTCTGAGCCAGAGGGTGAATTTCACACTGTGGACGTATCCAGGATCACGTCCCCGGCCCGGCGCGCATGGCTCCGGACTTCCGATGGTGTCCGTATTGAGGCGAATTATCAACCGTGTGCGGCCGTACCGGGGACGGCCGCCCCGAGCGCGGGAGCCGTGGTCCTCGCGCACGGTTTCACCGGCTCCGTCGACCGGCCGGCGGTCCGCCGCGCGGTGGCGGTGCTGGCCCGTCGCACGGCCGTCATCAGCTTCTCCTTCCGAGGTCACGGCCGGTCCGGCGGGCGTTCGACGGTCGGCGACCGCGAGGTGCTGGACCTGGCGGCGGCGGTCGAGTGGGCCCGGGCGCTGGGGCACGAACGCGTCGCCACGGTGGGCTTCTCGATGGGCGGCTCGATCGCACTGCGCCATGCGGCCCTGTACGCCTCAGGGCGCGGGGGGCGCACGGAGGCACGTTCGGACGCCGTGGCCGCCGTGAGTGCTCCCGCGCGCTGGTACTACCGGGGTACGCCGTCGATGCGCCGGGTCCACTGGGTGGTGTCGCGCCGCCTCGGGCGGGCCGTCGGACGCTACGGACTGGGCACCCGGATCGACGACCGGGGCTGGGACCCCGTCCCCCTCTCCCCGGTCGAGGCGGTGCCGCTGATCGCGCCGACGCCGCTGCTGATCGTGCACGGCGACCGCGACCCCTACTTCCCGCTCGACCACCCCCGCATGCTGGCCGCGGCCGGACCTGCGGAGCTGTGGCTGGAACGGGGGATGGGGCACGCGGAGAACGCGGCCGACGAGGCGCTCCTGGCCCGCCTGGCGGACTGGCTCACGGACCCCCGGGCCGCCGCCGATGGCTCATGATGGTCCCCGACGGAACCACGGAGTACGACACGGAGCACGAGGGGAGCGGCGGATGCCGGCGGGGACGATCCGCTACTGGGCCGCGGCCAAGGCGGCGGCCGGGGTCGCGGAGGAGCAGTACGCGGCGGGCACGCTCGCCGAGGCGCTCGCCGCGGTGCGCCGGAGCCACCCCGGTGAGCTGACGCGCGTGCTGGAGCGGTGCTCCTTCCTCGTCGACGGCGCTCCCGTCGGGACCCGTGACCATGAGACCGTACGGCTTGCGGAGGGCGGCACGGTCGAGGTGCTGCCGCCGTTCGCAGGAGGGTGAACCGGACAGCATGAGCAGCGACCAGCAGTATCCGTACGACCCGTACGCGTCCCCGTCACCGTCGCCGTACGGGCGGGACCAGGAGCAGGAGCGGGGGGCGTCGCAGCCGCAGCCGCAACCTCAGCCGTACGCGCAGCCCCAGCCCCAGCAGTACGGGCAGCCCCAGCCGCACCCGCAGGCGGGGGCATACAACCCGTACGCGGGGGCGGAGTACGGGCAGCAGCAGGGTCACGGTGGCCACCCGGGTCACGCCAGCCACCCCGGCCAGCCGGGCAACCCCGGCCCCGGCCACCCTCAGGCATACCCGCCACAACAGCCATACCAGCAGCCTCAACAGCCGTACCGGCAACAGCAGCCGTACCAACAGCACCCGCCTCAGCAAGCGCAGCAGCCCTACCCGTCGCACCAACAACAGCCCCAGGGATACGGGTACCCGCAGCAGGCGGCGCACCAGGACGTCGGGCAGGCCGCGCAGACCTGGCAGGGCGAGACCTGGGACACCCAGTACCAGCCGGGCTTCACCCAGCACGGGGCCGCCCGGCAGCCCGCGGGGCCCGCCGAGGAGACGGCGTACCTCCCGCCGGTGCCGTCCGCCGCGGAGCAGACGGCGTACCTCCCGCCGGTTCCGTCCGCGCCGTCCGGTCCCACCCCGTCGGCCGCGCCGGCGAGCGCCGCCGAGGAAACCGCGTACCTGCCGCCCGTGCCGGCCGCGCCGGCGAGCGCGGCGGAGCAGACGGCGTACCTGCCGCCCGTGCCCCCTGGGCCGTCGGCCGGGGCTCGCAGGCACGGGCGTACGCCCCAGGGCGCGTACCCGCTGCCGCCCGAGGCGCCGCACGCCGCGGCGCCCCCGCCCGTCGTGGCGCTCACCCCCGAGGTGGTGCCCGCCTCCGCCGACACCGGCTACAGCCCCCCCACGACCAGCGGCAACACCCGGATCACCGACGCCCAGCGCGCCCGCGCCGAGGGCCGGTCGCCGATCATCGCCCCCGGCATCCAGCCGGCCGGGCTCACCGCCGCGCTCGGCCTGCTGCTCGCGGGGGGCGCGGCGATCGGGTCGTACGCCCTCCTCGTGCCGCTCGTGCTGCTCCAGGCGGTCACCGCCGCCGGCTGGTTCCGGCTCAACGGCATGTGGCCCGCCCGTCAGGGCATCGCCCTCGCCTTCCTGGGCGGCTTCGTGGCCGACGTGGTCCTGCTCGCCGTCGGCCGGGAGCACGGGCCGGCCGCGATCACCGGCACGCTGGGCGTGTGGGTGCTGCTCACCGTGGTGCTCCAACTGCGCAGCCACGCCGGCGCCGACGAGCGGATGTACGGCCTGATGGCGACGGTCGCCTCCGCCGCGCTCGCCGTCGTCGCGGCCGGGTACCTGGCGGCGTCCTCCGACGCGGTCGTGGTCGGCGGGGTCGCCGTCGCCGTGGCCGTCCTCGCCCGGGCGCTGCCCGTGCCGGGCGTCGCGTCCCTGGCGCTCGGCCTGCTGGGGGCGGCCGGTACCGGTGCGGTCGTGGGCGGGCTGACGGACCTGGGCGCGCAGGGCGCACTCCTCGGGCTCGCGGCCGGCGTGCTCGCGCTGGTGGGCCTGCGGGCGGCCAGCTACGACTACCCGTCGCGGTTCGTGCACTTCACGGCGGGCGTGGCGCTGCCGCTGGCCCTGGCGGCCCCCGCGGTGTACCTGGTCGGCCGGGTGCTCGCCTGATCCGTACCGCACGAAAGCGCAGGTCGGGCCCGGACCAGCGCAGCTCGGGCCCGGACCAGCGCAGCTCGGGCCAGAGCCGCAGCGCGTGATGGGGCGGGTGAGCCTTGCCACCCGCCCGTCCGGAACCATCGTCCCCGGTCGCACGTCAGCTCTAATCGATGGGTCTCGACGGGTTCTCGTCGACGACTTCCGGCCGGACGACTTGGGGGCCCTGGGCCATGCGCGCGTTGCGAATACTTCTGATCACCGCGGTCGTACTCGGCGGCCTGTTCATCGCCGTCGACCGCATCGCGGTGAACGTGGCCGAGTCGGAGACGGCGGACAAGATCCGCAGCAGCCAGGGCCTCTCCCGGACGCCGGACGTCTCCATCAAGGGCTTCCCCTTCCTCACCCAGGTCCTGGGCAAGCAGCTCGACGAGGTGGGCGTCAGCGTCGAGGGCGTCACCGCGAAGGCCGACGGCCGCACGGTGAACGTCACCGAGGTGAAGGCCGACCTGCGGGACGTCAAGATCGGCAGCGACTTCTCGTCCGCGGTCGCGGGCCGGGCCGACGGCTCCGCCCGCATCTCGTACGCGGACCTCGCGAAGGCGGCGCCCGAGGGCGCGACCGTCGGCTACGCCGGCCCGGAGCGCGCGGCGAAGGGACAGGTGAAGGTGACCGGCACCCCGAAGGACCTGCTGAAGAGCGCGGGCCGGGACCTGGGGAGCAGCCGTCTGGAGTCCCTGCTGACGGGTGAGGTGACCATCTACAGCACGGTCGAGCTGGTCGAGGGCAAGACGGTCCGCTTCAAGGCCGAGTCCCTGCCCGGGGGCATTCCGCTGCCGGGCTTCGACCGGATGATGCGCGACGCCATCGACTACGACATGACGATCGAGGGCGTGCCGTCCCGCATCTCGCTGGACCGCGTGGAGGCGACGGAGGACGGGCTGCGGTTCTCCGGTCAGGCGCAGGACGTCGCCGTCGGCTGACCGTGAGGTCCGTCCACCCGTACCGGTCGCGCCCGGTCGCGCGGGGTCAGCTCCGGTACGAGGTGATGAGCCGGGCCAGGTGCGTGCCCGCCAGCCGCAGCGGCTTGTCGTCCCGGGCGACCTGGGCCGCGAGTTCGGCGCCTTCCAGGGTGCTGATCACCGTGCAGGCGAGGTCGTCCGCGTCCTGTTCGGGGACGCCCGCCGCCCGGAGCTTGTCGAAGACCACCGACTGCCAGCGCGCGAACGCCTCGGCCGCGGCCCGCTGGATGTCGGGGAGGCGGCCGGCGGTGCCGAGGGCGGTGGCCGTGACGGGGCAGCCGTCGATCCAGTCGGACTCCCGCAGCCCGTCCGCGAGGGAGTCGGTGAGGGCGAGGACCGCCTCGGCCGGGTCGGGTTCGGCGTCGAGGATCTCCCGCAGGATGTCGCTGAACTCCTCGTCGCCGCGCTGCACGGCGGCGACGGCCAGCTCCTGCTTGCCACCGGGGAAGAAGTGGTACACCGAGCCCAAGGTGGCGTCGGCCTCCTGGGAGATCTGCTTGATGGGGGTGGCGTCGTACCCCTGGCGCTGCATCAGCAGCGACGCGGCGCGGACGATCCGCTCGCGGGTGCCGGGGACGTCGGCGGCCCGGGCCGTCCTCGCCGCGGTCCCGGCCGTTCCGTCCGCCCCGGTCCCGGCCGTCGCGTTCGTGCCGCCCTTCGGAGCGTTCGCGTTCGTCGTCTGGTGCAGTCCCCTGGTCTTCATCCGACCCAATGTACCGCCGTTGGATAGAACGTCCACTACAGAGGTCGTTGTCAGGGGCACCTGTCGCGGGCCCGGCCGCGGACGCCCTGGTGGCGGCCTTTTGGGGCCCTTTCGGCACCACCCGGCCGCATGGTGAGACGGACCTGTCCGATGGGTAGAAAGCAGACGGGGGCGGGTCGCCGGGAGGCGGTGCGGGGAGGGGTGGAGGTCGGTGATCGTATCGCATGGCGGTCGATCTCGTCTCAATATCCGACACACCGGTGACATCCCGCCCGCCGCGTCCCTACGATCGGACGCATGAAGCAGCGACAGGCGGATCTCACCAAGCGGCGGGCAGTCGACCTGTGCCGCGTGGCCGCCATGCTCTGTCGCGCCGTCTGAGCGGGAGCACCGCTCCCGTCCTCGCCCCGGCCCTCGCCAGAAGATCGGGGCCCGTGCCGCTGTGCGGTGCCCGGCGCTGCCGGTCCGCCGTCCGTCGTCGTCCGTGACCGTCCGTGCAGACCGGGTGGGCACGCACAACGCCCGCGAACCGAACGCACCGCACCGCACCGAGCACCACCGCACCAGCACAGCAGGCACCCTTCCGCAGCACCGCTTCCACAGCGCTCTGGCGCCGAACCGCCGCAACTGCCCCGGAGGAGAAACAACATGAGCCGCAGCGACGTCCTGGTAGACGCCGACTGGGTCGAGGCCCGCATCGACGACCCGAAGGTCGCGATCGTCGAGGTCGACGAGGACACGTCCGCCTACGACAAGAACCACATCAAGAACGCGATCCGGATCGACTGGACGAAGGACCTCCAGGACCCGGTCCGCCGCGACTTCATCGACCAGGAGGGCTTCGAGAAGCTCCTGTCGGCCAAGGGCATCGCGAACGACACCACCGTCGTCCTCTACGGCGGCAACAACAACTGGTTCGCGTCCTACGCCTACTGGTACTTCAAGCTCTACGGCCACGAGTCCGTGAAGCTCCTCGACGGCGGTCGCAAGAAGTGGGAGCTGGACTCCCGCGACCTGGTCGACGGCGCCCAGGTGCCCGAGCGTCCGGCCACCGAGTACAAGGCCAAGGCGCAGGACGCCTCCATCCGCGCCTTCCGCGACGACGTCGTCGCCGCGATCGGCACGCAGAACCTGGTCGACGTGCGCTCGCCCGACGAGTTCAGCGGCAAGCTGCTCGCGCCGGCGCACCTCCCGCAGGAGCAGTCGCAGCGCCCCGGCCACGTGCCGAGCGCCCGCAACATCCCGTGGTCCAAGAACGCCAACGACGACGGCACGTTCAAGTCGGACGACGAGCTGACGGCGCTGTACGCGGCCGAGCAGGTGGACCTGGCGAAGGACACCATCGCGTACTGCCGCATCGGCGAGCGCTCCGCGCTCACGTGGTTCGTCCTGCACGAGCTGCTGGGCGTGGAGAACGTCAAGAACTACGACGGTTCCTGGACCGAGTACGGCTCCCTCGTCGGCGTGCCGATCGAGCTCGGCGCCGCGAAGTAACCCCCGACCCGGAAGCAGTAGGAGAGCTGTATGTGTGGAGCGAAGGTCGGCGGCCCCGACGCCTCGACGATCAAGCCCGGTGAGACGACCATCCAGGGGCAGGTGACCCGCGACGGCGAGCCCGTGACGGGCTACGTCCGCCTGCTGGACTCGACCGGCGAGTTCACCGCCGAGGTGCCGACCTCGGCGACGGGCCAGTTCCGCTTCTACGCGGCCGAGGGCACGTGGACCGTGCGCGCCCTGGTGCCGGGCGGTACGGCGGACCGCACCGTCGTCGCGCAGACCGGTGGTCTGTCGGAGGTCGCGATCGCGGTCTGACCGCGACTCGAACGGTCCGCGGGCGCCCGGGGCGCACGCGGACGAACGGCCCGGAGGGCCGCACCCCAGGGGGTTGGACGCCACTGGACCTGGGTGCGGCCCTTCGGTCGTCTCCGCCCTCCGTCCGGGCGGTGAACAGGCGCGGACGGGCGGTGTCGGGGCGTATCGGGGCGGGCCCGGCCGCCGTACGCTGGACGTATGTACGCGCGGCGGCGTCGTGCCTATTTCCTGCTCATGGGCGGGTGCATCTTCCTCTTTGTCTCCGCCTGGGCAGTCGTGCGCCTGTGGTCCGTGCCGGCCGCGGTCGCGATGTGCGTCGTCGCCATGGTCATCCCCCCGATCGCCGCGATCGTGGCGAACCGCAGGGGCCCGGACGACCGCTGGTGGGACGACCCCACCGGCGATCCCCAGTCCGACGAGTGGTGGGACGAACTCGACGGCAAGCGCCGCCACTGAGCCGTCGGTACGGGTCAGTACACGAGCGCCTTCGCGCCGTCGGCCATGACCTCGCTGACGAAGACCTGCGCCCCCGCGATCCGCACGCCCGCCAACACGTCCTGCTCCGTGATGTCACGGCGCGCCGCGCACTGGGTGCACAAGGTGATCTGCCCGGCGGCCTGGATCGACGCGATGAGGTCGGGCAGCGGTGCGGCGTGCGGCAGCTCGAACTCGGCGGCCCTCCCCGGCAGCGCGAACCACGCGGACTCGCCGGTCAGCCACAGGGACACCTCGACGCCGCTGGCGACGGCGACGGCGGCCACCGTGAACGCCTGCGAGCAGCGTTCCGGCGCATCGGCTCCGGCAGTTACCTTGATCACGAGCTTCTCGGCCATTCCCGAATCGTAATCCCCGTGCGCACAACCCCCGCCGTCCGGTAGAAGTCTGCTCGAAGCAGGCATCCACGGCCGCGGCCGTGTCGAACCGCCGCGAGTGCCGCGGGCGCCGCCGCATTCCTTTTCGCATCGCGTACGTGAATCGCGTACGGAACCGGTCTCATTGGGGGGACTTCGGGCATTGGAGCACCAGAACAAACCAGAAGCATCAGAAGCACCAGAGGCGGCTGCAGGCGCGGGGTCGGCTGAGGGGCCGCGCGTACGGCGCCGGCCGCGCGGCGCCACCGCCGTTCTGCTCGCGGTCGCGTCCGTCGTCGGTGTGGTCGGCGGCACGGCCGTCGGCTACGGCGTCCAGGCCGAGCGCGAGCCGACGCCGCTGCCGGCCCTGAGCCAGCCGGGCCTGACGTACCCGGCGAAGCCGCTGGCCGCGGACCGGCGCCCGGCGGCCCTCACCGCCGCGGAGGACCACCAGGTCAAGACGGAGGGCGACCTGCGCAAGCTGCTGCTGCCGAAGCCGGCGGGGGCGCGGAGCGTCGACGCGGAGTGGCTCGACGAAGGAGAGATGGACCTTCAGTCGTACGCCCAGTGGTTCGAGAGCCCGCAGAGAGCCGTGGCAGACCTGTTGGCGAGGGACATGCGACGGGGGGCCGGCGCCCGCTGGACCAAGGGCGAGCGCGAGTGGTCGGTCAACCTCGTCCAGTTCGAGAACTACGAGGGCGCGTCGATGTTCATGGACAGCCAGGACAACTACATGCCCGGCCTCACCGGGGGCGACGAGGGCGACCTGCTGTCGTACACCGAGCAGGGCCGGACGTACATCCACGCGGTGAAGAAGAACGCGGGCTACAAGCCGCTGTACCAGGCGCGGGCGCTCGTCCAGCGCGGCAACATCATGGCCGACATCCACCTGTACGACACCGAGCCCATCGGCAAGAAGGAGATCGGCACCCTGGCCCGGCAACAGTGGGAGCGCCTGTGAAGCCCCTGGTGAGCCGAGTGGTCCTGCCGGGGGCGCTGGCGCTCGCGGTCGTGGTCGCGGGCGCGACGTACGTCACGACCACGGCGTCCGGGGCCGACCGGTCCCCGGCGACCGAGGTGTGGGCGGAAGGCCCGGTGGACCCCGCCCACGACCCCGTCGGCGACCTCGACAACGGACGGACCCACACCCCGCTCAGCAAGCAGCTGCTGCCCGTGCCCAACCTCTACAAGCTCGGCCCGGACCGGCTGGGCCACGGGGGCAACGACGGCGAACTCAGCGGTGCGCAGGCCGCCGAGCGGATCAAGCGGGGGTCCGGCGGCGACGGCCTGTCGGGCAGTGACCGCCGGGAGTTCGAGAGGAACGTGGACCGGTTGGGGGTGGAGGGCGTGGCGTGGCGCACCTACGGCAGTGCTCAGTTCACCCACGTCGTCGACGTCTCCCTGACGCGCTTCGGGGGCTCCGAGAAGGCCCGTGCCCTCTACGTGGTGCTGGCCGGAGTCGCCGAACGGCTGGGGCTCGACGCGTTGCCGGCGGTCGACGGCCACGAGAAGAACACGTCCTGCCACTCGGTCGAGGCCGAGGCGAAGGAGGACCTGCGGGAGTTCCTGTGCTGGGGGTACGCGGGCGGGACCAACGTCACGCTGCGGGCGTACGGGAAGGACAAGCTGTCCCCGTCCGAGGTCGTCGACTTCATGAAGCAGCAGATGGACCACCTCGCGTCCCCGCAGGAGGCCGTATGACCGGGACCGAGCCCGCACCGGAGGCGCTGCCGCAGCTTCCCCCGGAACCGACCGAACCGCCAACCGTGACGGCACCCGCCGCCGAGACGTCGGCCGCCGCGGCACCCGCCGCCCCGACGCCCGCCGCCCCGCGCGACCGCACGGCGCTGCGCGCCGTCGGCCGCTGGAGCGCCGCCGTGCTGCTCTGCCTGGGCCTCGGCGCCGGCACCGCGTACGGCATCGGCTCGATGGAACGCGCCGACGTCCCCGGTCTGGCCAGCGAGGACGACGGCCGCTGGGCGTACCCGCGGCTCTCGCTGCCCGCGCTCCCCGAGGGCAGCCCGCGCCCCTTCAGCCAGCAGAGCGAGGCCGGGATCCACCACGCCGACCTGCGCCGACTGCTGTTGCCGGCGCCCGAGGGCGCACGGCAGGACAAGACGCTGAACGGCGGTTGGACGACCCAGGACCGCTACCTGTCCGAGTACGCCGAGGAGGCCCACCCCAAGATCAGGCTGGCGCTCACCGAGTACGCCGTGCGCCACGTGGCGGCCCGCGGCTGGACCATGCCGGACGGCACGTCCGCACGGATCTACCTGCTCCGGTTCGCCAGCGCGGACGAGGCGGGCCGGTTCGCCTCCACCGGGGTGAACGCCCTGGACAACTCGATCCCCGGCCAGCCCCTGAAGAGCGCGCCGACCGTCGAGGAGGACGTGGCGTGGGACAGCAGGGGCGGCATGCCGGGAGTGTCCGCGTACCCCTTCCTCGAACCCGGGAACGGCGGTGCCACGCACACCCGGCAGGCCTACGTCCACGCGGGCGACACGCTCGCGCTGGTCGTGCACGAGAAGAAGGGCGGGGCCGCGGCCGTCCCCTTCCACCAGACGCTCGTGCTCCAGAGCCAGCTCCTGAGCTGAGCCGTGCACCCCCTGCGCAGGCGCTGACGCGCCCCCGCAGGGGCGACCGGGCCCCAACCCATTAGGCTGGGGCCCGGTCCGCATTCCGTCCGGACGGTGTCCCGTCCGAACCCGTACGAGGAGCACTCCGTGCTTATTGCCTTCTTCGAGGCCCTGCTGGTGCTGGTCTGCATCGGTGTCGCCGCGTTCTCCGTGCTGGCCGTGAAGAAGCTGTACCAGGGCCAGCGCTGACCCTTCCGGACCGCACCCGCAAGCCCGTCCGTCGCGCCGGCACCACCACCGGCACCCACTGACAGAAGCCGCTCATGATCGAGATCCCGTCCGACCTGAACCCGGACCTCGTCCCCCTCGCCTTCCTCCTCGGCACTTGGGAGGGCGCCGGCGTCTCCGACTTCCCCGGCGCCGAGAAGTGCAACTTCGGTCAGTCGGTCACCTTCAGCCACGACGGCCGGGACTTCATCGAGTACTCCTCCCACTCCTGGGTCCTGGACTCCGAGGGCAAGCAGGTCCGGCCGCTGGAGAGCGAGCACGGCTACTGGCGCATCGACAAGGACCGCAAGCTCGAAGTCGTGATGGTGCGCGACCAGGGCGTCGTCGAGGTCTGGTACGGCGAGTTGGCGGACCAGAAGCCGCAGATCGACCTGGCGACGGACGCCGTCGCGCGCACCGCGGCCTCCGGGCCGTACAGCGGTGGCAAGCGGCTCTACGGATACGTGAAGGGCGACCTGATGTGGGTGGGCGAGAAGTCCACCCCCGAGGTGCCCCTGCGGCCGTACATGTCGGCGCAGCTGAAGAAGACCGTCACGCCCGAGCAGGTCGCGGAGTGGGCGAAGGACCTGGGCGACCTCCCGGACGACGGCATCGCCTTTTTCAAGTAGGCGCTCGCTCCGTGTAGCCGTAGCCGTAGCCGTAGCCGTAGCCGTAGCCGCAGCCGCAGCCGCAGCCGTCCGCTTTCCGCGGGCGGTGCGCCGTGCCTCCTTACACTGGGAGGCGTGGTGACCACCGACTGGCAGAGCGACCTGCGCAAGCGCGGCTACCGACTGACCCCACAGCGTCAGCTGGTGCTGGAGGCCGTCGACGCCCTGGAGCACGCGACGCCCGACGACATCCTCTGCGAGGTCCGCAAGACGGCGTCGGGCGTGAACATCTCCACCGTGTACCGGACCCTGGAGCTCCTGGAGGAGCTGGGGCTGGTCTCGCACGCCCACCTCGGGCACGGCGCGCCCACCTACCACCTGGCCGACCGGCACCACCACATCCATCTGGTGTGCCGGGACTGCACGGCCGTCATCGAGGCGGACGTGGAGGTCGCGGCGCCCTTCACCGAGACCCTGAAGCAGACCTTCGGCTTCGACACCGACATGAAGCACTTCGCCATCTTCGGCCGCTGCGAGCAGTGCTCGGCGGGGGCGCCGCCGGCGGACGGGGCCACGGCCGACGAGTCCCCGGCGAGCGGGTCGTAGGCTTTCCCCATGGCCACTGTGAAGAGCCCGAAGCGTCCGCTGAGCCCGCTGCTGTCCCGCCCCGGTGCCGTCCCGGCCGAAGGCGCCGACGAAGGCGTGGCCGCACACTACGGCGACATCTTCCGGGAACAGAGCGCCCTGGCCGACGGCTCCGGGCTGGTCGACCTCTCGCACCGCGGCGTCGTCACCGTCACCGGCTCCGACCGGCTCAGCTGGCTGCACCTGCTGGTCACCCAGCACGTCAGCGACCTGCCCGCCGGGCAGGCGACCGAGGCGCTCGTCCTCTCCTCGAACGGGCACATCGAGCACGCGCTCTCCCTCGTCGACGACGGCGAGACGGTGTGGGTGCACGTCGAGCCCGGCACGCAGGACGACCTCGTCGCCTACCTGGAGTCGATGAAGTTCTTCTACCGGGTGGAGGTGGCCGACCGCACGGACGACTTCGCGGTGGTGCACCTGCCGGCCGGGTCGATCGCGCCCGTGCCCGAGGGCGCGACGGTGCGCGAGGTGCCGTACGGCCGGGACGTCTTCCTGCCGCGCGCCGGACTGGAGTCGTACGCGGAGCAGCACGGGCCGCTCGCCGGGATGCTGGCGTACGAGGCGCTGCGGGTCGAGGCGCACCGCCCCCGCCTCGGCTTCGAGACCGACCACCGGACCATCCCGCACGAGCTGGGCCTCATCGGCACCGCGGTCCACCTCCAGAAGGGCTGCTACCGGGGGCAGGAGACGGTGGCCCGGGTGCAGAACCTGGGCAAGCCGCCGCGTCGGCTGGTCTTCCTGCACCTCGACGGCAGCGAGGTGCACCTGCCCGGGCCGGGCACCCCGATCCGGCTCGCGTCGGACGGCGCGGAGGGTCGGCAGCTGGGCTTCGTGACGACGTCGGCGCGCCACTACGAGCTGGGGCCGATCGCGCTGGCGCTGGTGAAGCGGAACGTTCCGCTGGACGCGGAGCTGCTGGCGGGCACGACGGCGGCGGCGCAGGAACCGGTGGTCGAGCCGTAACCCCGCGGGCGCCCGCGCGCCTGAACGACGTACCCGCCGTTTCCCCGCGGGTGCTCTGTGGCTCGTCGTGCGGTTCCTCCCCCGTGCCCAGAGGGCACGGGGGCACCCCCAGCGCCCCTAACCCCCCTGCCCCAGCCCGCAGACAAAGTCACGGGGCAGAGAATCAGGGGCGCGGGGAACTGCGCGAACAGCCCGCCACCGGGTCGCACGGACAAGCGCTCCCGCAGGGAAACGGCGGGTTTGTTGGGGGCGCTGGGAGTACCCCCAGCGCCCTCTGGGCGTAGGTGGGGGTGGCCCCGTGCCCGCAGGGCACAGGGGGAGGAACCGCGCGAGAACGCCCCATCAAGTCGCGGCGTTCACACCTCCAGCAGCACCGTGAAGGGCCCCTGGTTCGTCAGGGAGACCCGCATCGCCGCGCCGAAGCGGCCCGTTTCCACGTGGGCGCCCAGCGCGCGCAGGCGGGTGACGACCTCGTCGACCAGGGGCTCCGCCACCGGCCCCGGCGCCGCCGCGTTCCACGTGGGCCGGCGGCCCTTGCGCGCGTCTCCGTACAGGGTGAACTGCGAGATCACCAGCAGCGGCGCGTTCACGTCCGAGCAGGACTTCTCGCCCTCCAGGACCCGGAGCGACCACAGCTTGCGGGCGAGCCGTTCCGCCTGCTCGGCCGAGTCCTCGTGGGTGACCCCGACGAGGACGCACAGCCCCTCGCCGACGATCTCCCCGACCGTCCGCGTACCGGACTCGTCCGTCACGGTGACGCTCGCACCGTCCACCCTCTGCACCACCGCACGCATACCGCCCAACCTATCGGGGCTGAACGGGTGCAGAGCGCCTGCGTCGAATGGTTCCGGAATGGCACCATTCACCAAGGCGGTGCGGCCCCCGGCCCAGCCCCCCGGTCTGCGGGGGCCCGGGGAGTCCCCCGCGCCGGTCGAGGGGACGGACACACGTACATGAGCACTTCGGGCACCAGGCAGACGACGGTCAACCCCGCCCGTCCGCCGCACCAGCGCACGGGGCAGGCGCCGTCCCGGGCCGTCGACCACCTCGCCGACCACTTCGCCGACCTCCCGCAGTACGAGCTGCCCGCCCTGCGCCTGCCCGAGCTGCGGGCCCTGCGCCGCCAGTCGCAGCAGGACGAGGCCGACCTCAGCTACGTGCGCCGGCTGCTCCAGGGCCGGATCGACATCCTCCGGGCGGAGCTGGCCCGGCGCGCGGACCCGGACGCGGAACGCACGGCGGCGCCGCTCGGCGGGCCGGAGGGCGCGGCCGGCGAGCAGGAGGCGGCGGCGTTCGTCGAACGGCTGTCGGGGATCCTGGCCGACGCGCCCTCCAGCCACCGCTCGTCCGCCCGGCACGTGACGGTGTCCACGCCGCACAGCGAGGAGTACCGGCTGCTGGCCGCGAAGATGCTCGCCGACGTGGAGCTGTCGGACCCGGCCGCCCGGACGGACGACGAGCTGCACGCGGCGATGGGCCGGCTGGTCCGCTACGAGCAGCAGGTCTCGCGCCGTCGGCACGTGTTGCAGCGCACGGCCGACGATTGCAGTGCGGAGATCGCCCGCAGGTACCGTGAAGGAGAAGCACAAGTAGACGACCTGCTGACCTGAAGCGATCCTTCCGGAAGCGGGTTCCCGCGCTGGAAGGCCGCCCCTAGATGACCGCCGCCGAGTCGAGCAGCACCACCGCTGCGATATCCGCCCGCTCCCCGAAGCCGGCCGCGCCGATCGCGTCGATGGAGGCCGGTGTCCGGGCCGCCTCCCCGGTCCTCGCCGAGGTCGTGCGGTCCGGTTTCGTCGAGGGCCGGCACCGCGGGTCCCTGGTCGTGCTGGCCGCCGACGGCGGCGTGGAGCTGGCCCTCGGCGACGTGGCCGCCCCCGTCTTCCCGCGCTCCAGCAACAAGCCCATGCAGGCCGTGGCGGTGCTGCGGGCCGGGCTCGACCTGGCGGGGGAGCGGCTGGCGCTGACCGCCGCGAGCCATTCGGGCGAGGACTTCCACCTCGATCTGGTGCGCACCCTGCTGGTCGAGCACGGCATCCGGCCCGACGAGCTCCAGACCCCGCCCGACCTGCCCTTGGACCCGACGGAGGCGGAGGCGTACCTGGCGGCCGGCCGCACCCGCGACCCGATCACCATGAACTGCTCCGGCAAGCACGCGGCGATGCTCGCGGCCTGTGCGCACAACGGTTGGGACCGTACGTCCTACCTCGCCCCGGACCACCCCCTCCAGCAGCTCGTCCACGAGGTCGTCGAGGAGGCGGCGGGCGAGCGGGTCGCGGCCGTCGGCACGGACGGCTGCGGCGCTCCGCTGATGGCGATCAGCCTCACCGGTCTGGCGCGCGCCTTCCGCTCCCTCGTGCTCGCCGACCCCGGCACCGCCGAGCGGCGGGTCGCGGACGCGATGCGCGCGCACCCCGAGTACGTGGCGGGCACCCGCCGCCCCGACACCTGGCTGATGCGCGAGGTGCCCGGGGCGCTCTCCAAGATGGGCGCCGAGGCGGTCCAGGCGGTGGCGCTGCCCGACGGCCGCGCCCTCGCCTTCAAGATCGACGACGGTGCGGGCCGGGCGTTGGGCCCGGTGCTGGGCCGGGCGCTGGAGCTGATGGGCGTGACCGGTCCCGTGGTGGACCGGATCCGCCGGGCGCCGCTGCTGGGCGGCGGCGTCGAGGTCGGCGAAATTGGTGCGACTTTCTGAGCGGACTCTGCCTAGCGTGGCGGTATGACCTCCGCCACCCCCTCCTCCCGCCCCACTGACCTCGACGTCCGCGCCATCGACCCCTCCAGCGAGTACCCCGACTGGCTGCGCGCCGTCGGCGTCGGCTTCCAGCAGTCCCCGTCGCTCCAGGAGGGCGAGGTGGAGGCGCGCAGCGAGGGGGTGGACCTCACGCGCGTGGTGGGCGCCTTCGACCAGGGGCGGATCGTCGCCACGTACCGCACCTTCGAGCAGCACCTGACGGTCGTCGGCGGTGCTTCGGTGCGGTCGAACGCGGTCACCAACGTCACCGTCACCTCCACCCACCGCCGCCGCGGCCTCCTCAGCCGGATCATGGGCGCCGACCTCGCGGCGGCGAAGGAGCGCGGGGACGTCCTGTCGACGCTGGTCTCCGCCGAGTACCCGATCTACGGCCGGTTCGGCTACGGGCCCGCCACCTGGGTCACCGAGTGGGCCGTCGACATCGCGCGGGCCGGCGTCGACCGTCGCTGGTCGGGCCCGACCGACGGCGGCCGGATCGACCTGGTCCCCGTGGAGGAGGTCCGCAAGATCGGCCCCGAGCTGCACGCCCGGTTCGCCGCGGGCCAGCCGGGCGCGGTCAGTCGCAACGAGCGCTGGTGGCGGCTGTACACCGGTGAGATCCGGGTTCCGAGCCAGCCGTGGACCGAGCCGTACTACGCGGTGTACCGGTCGGCGTCCGGCGAGGTCGAGGGCCTGGCGGCGTACGCCAACGACCGCAAGTGGGACGACGGCAAGCAGCCCGACAACACCGTGACGGTGGAGGAGCTCCTCGCGGTCACCCCGGCGGCGGAGCGCGCCCTGTGGCGCTACCTCTGCTCGTTGGACTGGGTCACCACCCTGCGCACCGGCCGGCGCGCCCCCGACGACCTGCTGCCCCTCCTGCTGCCGGACCCGCGCTCGGCCCGGGTGGTCGCGCACGCGGACTTCCTGTGGGTGCGGCTGCTGGACGTGGCGCGGGCGCTCGAAGCCCGTACGTACGACACCTCCGCGACCCTGGTCCTGGACGTGCAGGACGCCGCGGGCCTGGCGAACGGCCGCTTCCGGTTGGAGGTCTCGCCCCAGGGGTCGAGCTGCGTCCCGACCGCCGACGCGCCCGACGTCACCTTGGACGTACGGGAGCTGGGCGCGCTCTATCTCGGCGACGCGTCCGCGGTGCAGCTCGCGGCGCTCGACGCGGTCCAGGAGGAGCGCGCCGGGGCGGCGGCCCTGGCGGACCGGGTCTTCCGCACGGCGCGCCGGCCGTGGTGCCCCGACGTGTTCTGACGTCCGGCGGCGCGTCCTACTTCGTACGGGCCCGGAAGAGCGCGCCCGACGCGGCCATCGACACCGCCAGGATCCCCGCGCACCACGCGAGCGCCGTCCAGGGCGCGCTGCCGGTGGACTGGGAGAGGAGCAGCGCGCGCAGGGACTCGATGAGCGGTGTGATCGGCTGGTGGTCGGCGAAGCCGTGGAGCCAGTCGGGCATCGACTCGATGGGGACGAAGGCGCTGCTCGGGTAGGGCAGGAAGGTCATGAAGAAGGTGAAGCCGCCGGCTGCCTCCGGGGTGCGGGCGAGCAGGCCGATCGCGGCGGAGAGCCACGAGATCGCGATCAGGAAGGTCACCAGCAGGCCGAGGGCGGCGAGCCAGCCCGTGGCGGAGGCGTCGGGGCGGAAGCCGATGAGCAGGGCGACGCCGAAGACGACGGCGGTGGCGGCGAGGTTGCGCAGCACGCTGGCGGCGACGTGGCCGGCGAGCACGGAGCCGCCGCCGATGTCGAGCGAGCGGAAGCGGTCCATGATGCCGCCCTGCATGTCGTCGGAGACGGCGACGGCGGTGTTGGCGGCGCCGAAGCAGGCGCAGACGACGAGGACGCCGGGGACGACGTAGGTGAGGTACTCCGGGGCGTCGGTCTGGATCGCGCCGCCGAAGAGGTAGACGAAGACGATCATCAGCATCACCGGCAGGGCCATGGCGGTGATGACGGCGTCGACGTTGCGCCGGCTGAGGCGGATGGCGCGGCCGGCCATGGTCGTGGTGCGGACGAGGACGTCAGACATGTGAGGGCTCCTTGCCCGGGGTGCTGTGGGTGCGGTCCGCGGCGCCCGGTGTGCCGGTGCCGGTGAGGGCGAAGAAGACGTCGTCGAGGGTGGCCTCGTGCAGGGCGAAGCGGACGACGTCGGCGCCGTCCGGGTCGGCCCGGTCCAGCAGGGCGCGGACGGAGGCCGCGGTGCCGTCGGTCGGCAGGGACACGGTGAGTTCCTGGGGCGACTGGTGGACCGGCGCGTCCCCGTGGGCCGTCAGCCGGTGCGCGGTGCGCACGAAGGCGGCGGCGTCGGCGAGGACCAGTTCGAGGCGGTGGCCGCCGACGCGGGCCTTCAGCTGCTGCGCGGTGCCGTCGGCCACGATCCGGCCGCCGTCGACCAGCGCGATGCGGTGCGCGAGCCGGTCGGCCTCCTCCAGGTACTGGGTGGTGAGGAAGACCGTCGTACCGCCCGCGGACAGCTCCCGCACCACCGTCCACAGCTCGGCGCGGCTGCGCGGGTCGAGGCCGGTCGTCGGCTCGTCGAGGAAGACCACTTCGGGGTCGCCGACGAGGGAGGCGGCGAGGTCGAGCCGGCGGCGCATCCCGCCGGAGTAGGTGCCGACGAGGCGGCCGGCCGCGCGGGTGAGGTCGAAGCGTTCGAGGAGCGCGGAGGTGCTGCGGGCGGCTGCGGGGCGCGACAGGCCGCGCAACCTGGCCATCATCCGCAGGTTCTCCGCACCGGTCTGCTTCTCGTCGACCGCGGCGTACTGGCCGGTGAGGCTGATGGCCCGGCGGACCTTCGAGCGCTCGGCGGCCACGTCGTGGCCGGCGACGACGGCCGTTCCGGCGTCCGCCGCGGTGAGTGTGGTGAGGATGCGCACGGTCGTCGTCTTGCCCGCTCCGTTGGGGCCGAGCAGGGCGAAGACCGTGCCCCGGGCGACCTCTAGGTCCACTCCGTCGAGGACGGTGAGGTTCCCGTACTTCTTGGCCAGGCCGGTGGCCGTGATGGCCGGCGGTGTCTCCATGGCGGCGAACTCCCTTCTGCGTATGTCATACGCACTACTGTGTAAGGGTTACGCATTACTAGGATGGGCGTCAAGCGGGACCGGGCGGCGCGACGTCGACGGCCGACCGGGCGGCACGAGAGGGCGGACGGTGAGGGCGAGTGACGAACGACGGTGAGGGCGCGGGGCGCGGCGGCGGAGGTCGCGACGACGGCACCGCGCTGCCCGCCAGCGTCGAGGCCGCCTGGGGCCTGCGGGAACGCCCCTCCAAGGGGCCCAAGCCCGGCATCGGCGTGGACCGGATCGTCGCCGCGGCCGTCGACCTCGCGGCGGCGGAAGGGCTCGGCGCGGTCTCCATGGGGCGGGTGGCCAAGGAGTTGGGCGTCTCGACGATGTCGCTCTACCGGTACGTGGCCGCCAAGAGCGATCTGTATCTGCTGATGCAGGAGGTCGCGGTGGGCCCGGCGCCCCCGCCGCCCCCGCCCGGCACCGACTGGCGCGAGGCGGTCACCGCCTGGGCCGCCGCCCAGCGCGACCGCTTCCGCGGCAACCCGTGGGTCCTCCAGATCCCGATCTCGGGGCCGCCCGCCACGCCCCACTCGGTCGCCTGGTGGGAGAGCGGGCTCGTGGCGCTGGAGGGGACCGGGCTGGACGACGGCGACCGGCTCTCGGTGATCATGCTGATCAACGGCTTCGTCCGGCACGAGTCGATGGTCGCGGTCGACCTGGGGGTGGCGATCGCGAACGGCGGCGGAGACCCCGAGGCGTTCATGCGCCGGTACGTCGCCACGCTGGAACTGCTGGCCGACCCCGAGCGGCACCCGTCGGTGACGCGGCTGCTCCGGTCCGGGATGTTCCTTGAGGGCGACGATCCGGACTACGACTTCAGGTTCGGCCTGGGCCGGATCCTGGACGGAGTGGAGGAACTGAGGCGCGAGCGCGGCGTGGTCTCGGGGCAGGCGAAGGAGGTGCGGGAGTGAGCGCGGGCGGGCCTTCTGGTGCGGACGGCCCTCGCGAACGGGCGCCTTCCGCGGCTTCGGGCGCGGATGGGCAGGCGCCTGCGGCTTCGGGCGGGCAGGCTTCGCGTGCGGGTGGACAGGCGCCTGCGCGTACGGGCGGGCTGCGCGAGCGCAAGAAGGAACGCACCCGCCGCGCCCTCTCCGACGCCGCGATCGCGCTCTTCCTCGCCAAGGGCTTCGACGCCGTCTCCGTCGCCGAGGTAGCCGCCGCCGCCGACGTGTCGAAGCCGACCCTCTTCCGGTACTTCCCGACGAAGGAGGACCTGGCGCTGCACCGGTTCGCCGACCACGAGGACGAGGCGGCGCGCGTGGTGAGCGGCCGGCCGCCGGGCGTCTCGCCGCTGGACGCGTTGCGCCGGCACGTCCTCGACGGCCTGGAGCGCTACGACCCGGTCACCGGCGTCAGCGACGCGCCGCAGGTGCTGGCGTACCTGCGACTGCTGTACGGGACGCCCAGCCTGGTTGCCCGCATGCACGCCTACCAGCGGCGCTCGGAGGAGGCGCTGGCCGGTGCCCTGGGTGGCGGCACGGCGGGGCGGCTGGCCGCGGGCCAGATCGTGGCCGTGCTGCGGATCCTCGCCGAGGAGAACTGGCGGCGGATCGAGGCCGGGGAGAGCGCGGCCGACGTGCGCCCGGGGGCCCGGACCGCCGTCGACCTGGCCTTCGACCAACTCGCCGCCGGGCTGAGCGCGCTCGTCAGCGACGAGTGGTTTCCTCGACATATCTCGTAACCGAGTCAAAAAAGATACCTGGTTGCCTTTATCGTGGGTGGCATGAAGCAGCCCGACGATGCCCTCAGCCGTGCCCTGGAGTTCGAACGCGCCCACCACGACGCCTGCCGCGCCGCGCTGCACGGCATGGTCGAGGACGCGGCGCAGCAGGTCGTCATCGGGGAGCACGCCTTCGCCTCCGGAGCCGACGCGGAGGTCCTCGGCCGGCAGTTGCGCAGCCGCGCCAAGGAGATGCGCGAAGAGCCGGACGGCCCGCTCTTCTTCGGCCGGCTCGACTTCGCCGCCGACGCCAGCGCGGGGGAGCACCGGGCGCAGCGCTATCACCTCGGCCGCCGCCGCATCACCGAGCCGGCCCGACCGGACGCCGCGGCGGAGCCGGGCGCGCTCCCGCCGCCGCTGGTGATCGACTGGCGCGCGCCGGTCTCCCGCGCCTTCTACCAGGCGACCGCCCGGGACCCCCAGGGCGTCGCGGTGCGCCGCCGCTTCGGCTGGGCACCGTTCAGCAAGGGCGAGTCCAGCGATCTGACCGGCTTCGAGGACGAGCACCTGCGCACCGCGCCGGCGCCGTCCGCACCGACCTCAGGGGGCGCGTCCGCCTCGTTGACGTCGCCGGGTTCGGAGCCGATGCGTACGACCAGCGCGATCGTGGCCGACGAGATCGAACGCCCCCGGGTCGGCCCCATGCGCGACATCGCCGCCACCATCCAGCCCGACCAGGACGATCTGGTCCGCTCCCCGCTCGCCGACTCCCTGTGCGTCCAGGGCGCCCCCGGCACCGGCAAGACCGCGGTCGGTCTGCACCGCGCCGCGTATCTCCTCTACACCCACCCCCAGCGCGTCCACCGCGGCGGACTGCTGGTCCTCGGGCCCAACCGCACCTTCCTCTCCTACATCGCGCAGGTGCTGCCCGCGCTGGGCGAGACCGGGGTGCGCCAGTCGACCGTGGAGGAGGAGGTCGCCCGCCACGAGGTCCGGGCCGACGACACCCCTGCCGTGGCGGCCCTGAAGCACGACGCCCGCATGGCGGACGTGCTGCGCCGCGCGCTGTACGCCCGGGTCGCCGTCCCCGCCGACACGGCTGTCCCGCTGACCGTCCCCGAAGGGTCGTACCGCTGGCGGGTGCCGGCCGCCGACCTGGCGCGGATCGTGGCCGAGGTGCACGCCGAAGCGCCGCCGTACGCGATCGGGCGCGAGCGGGTCCGGGCCCGCGTCGTACGGCACCTCCAGCTCCAGGCGGAGCGCCGCGCCGACCCCAAGAGCGCCTCGTGGACGCAGCGGATCGGGCGGTCCCGGCCGGTTGCCGCCTTCCTGGACGCGGCCTGGCCGAAGGTCGCGCCCGAGGAGGTGCTGGCCGCGTTCCTCACCGACCCGGTCGACGCCGCGCTCACCCCCGCCGAGCAGGACGCCCTCCGCTGGCGCACGCCGCCGCGCTCGTTCCGCTCCGCCCGCTGGAGCGGGGCCGACCTCGTCCTCCTCGACGAGATCGCCGGCCTCGTCGAACGCCCCCAGGGGTACGGGCACATCGTGGTCGACGAGGCCCAGGACCTCTCGCCGATGCAGTGCCGGGCCATCGCCCGCCGCGCGGACTTCGGCTCGCTGACCGTCCTCGGCGACCTCGCCCAGGGCACCACCCCCTGGGCGGCCCGCGCCTGGCCCGAGCAGCTGGCCCACCTCGGCAAGGCGGACGCCGCCGTCGTTCCGCTGACGACCGGGTTCCGGGTGCCGGCGGCCGTGGTGGAGCTGGCGAACGGGCTGTTGGACGCCCTCGACGTCGACGTGCCCGCGGGCCGTTCGCTCCGCAGCGACGGCGAGCTGACGGTCCGACGGGTCGACGACCTGGCGGCGGCGACGGTCGACGCGGTGCGCAGGGCACTCGGCCGGGAGGGCTCGATCGGGGTGATCGCGGACGCGCCCGCCACCGCGCTGCTGCGGGCCGCGCTGAGGGACGCGGGCATCGAGACCGCCGACCTCACCGACCTCGCCGACGGTGCAGTCGCCACCGCCACCGCCGTCGCCGCCGAGGGGGCGGCGCTCACCGCCCGGGTGACCGTCCTGCCCGCCGCCCTGGCCAAGGGCCTGGAGTACGACCACGTGGTCGTGGCCGAGCCCGCGGCCATCGCGGCGGCGGAGGAGCGCGGACTCCACCGGCTCTATGTGGTGTTGACCCGCGCCGTGGCCCGGCTGGACGTGCTGCACGTCCGCCCACTGCCACCCGCCCTGACGGCTTCCGGCCCGCCCCTGGAGGAACGGGCCGAAGGCCGGTGAGCAGCAGCAGCGCCCTGCGCCGTCGCGTCCGGCCCGTTCACGCCTCAGGTGACGGGCACGGACGCGTTCGGCTCGCCGGCCAACCTCCGCCTAGCCGCGCAGGTCAGCGCGTCCCTGAGCCCGCTGAGGAGGCCCAGGGGAGGCAGCACCTACGGCCGCGGCTGGGTGAACCGCAGCAGGTTCCCCGCCGGGTCGCGGAAGGCGCAGTCCCGTACGCCGTACGGCTGGTCGATCGGCTCCTGGACCACCTCGCCGCCCGCGGCGCGGATCTGCTCGAACGTCGCGTCGCAGTCGGTCGTACGGAAGATCACGCCGCGCAGCAGGCCCTTCGCCATCAGCTCGGCCACGGCCTGCCGGTCGGCCGGAGAGGCGTTCGGGTCCGCCAGCGGCGGCTCCAGGACGATCTCCACGTCCGGCTGGGAGGGCGAGCCGAGGGTCACCCAACGCATGCCCTCGAACCCCACGTCGTTGCGGACTTCGAGTCCGATGGCGTCCCGGTAGAAGCCGAGCGCCTTGTCGTGGTCGTCGACGGCGATGAAGCACTGTCCAATGGTGATGTCCATGTCCGTCACGCTACGGACCTGCGGGAGGTTTCGCTTCTCCGTTCCTGACCGGTCGGGTGTAGATCTTGGCGAGGCACGCGGGGATGTCCGCGCCGTCGCCATGGTCCCGGGCCCGGTAGGTGCTCGGGCTCTCCCCGACCAGCTCGGTGAAGCGCGAGCTGAACGACCCCAGCGACGTACACCCCACCTCCATGCAGACCTCGGTCACCGACAGGTCCCCGCGCCGCAGCAGCGCCTTCGCCCGCTCGATCCGGCGGGTCATGAGGTAGTTGTACGGGGTGTCGCCGAAAGCGGCGCGGAAGCTGCGCGAGAAGTGCCCGGGCGACATCAGCGCGCCCCGCGCCAGCGCGGGCACGTCCAGCGGCTTCGCGTAGTCGCGGTCCATCCGGTCGCGCGCCTTGCGCAGCCGGACGAGGTCGGGGATCGGCACTCGGGACACACCGAGCACGGTACCCACGGCTCGTGGAGCCGGGCAAAGCCTCCAGGAGAGCACGGAGCGCTGGAAACGTCGGGGATGCACGGGGACGTCCCGGGTGTCTGACGTCCGCTGACCGGTCGCGGCCCGCAGTGGCATGCTCCCGTGCATGAGGCTGCGCGCGATCACACTCGACTGTTCCGACCCGCTGGCCCTCGCGGACTTCTACCGGCGGGCCACGGGCCTGGCACCCCATCCGAAGTCGAACGCCGACTTCGCCGGCCTCGACGGCCCGGACGGTGTCTACATCGGCTTTCAGCGGGTCGCGGACCACCGGGCTCCGAGCTGGCCCGACCAGGGCGTTCCCCAGCAGCTGCACCTCTGCTTCACGGTGGAGGAGCACCTGGACGAGGCGGAGGCCCGGCTGCTGGCGCTGGGTGCGGGGAAGCCGGACCACCAGCCGCACGAGGACAGGTGGCGGGTCCTCACCGATCCGGCCGGGCACCCGTTCTGCATCGTCCGGGGCTGACCGGACGCGGGCGAACGGCCGGGGGCTTCGGCGCTGCGTCAGCCGGTGTGCAGGACCCGGAAGCGGTCCGGCGCCGTCGGGTCGCGGTCGACGACCTGGACCGGGGGCCAGGCCCACTGCCACACGCCGGTGCCCGGCGGGCGGGAGAACGCGATCCGGCCGCGGGTGCCCTCGACGGCGACGCGCGGCCAGGGCTCCCCGGTGCGCAGTGCTTCGGCGAGCACGGCGATCGTGTCGTACCCCTCGAAGGCGACGAACGAGGGTGCCGCGGACAGCCGTTCGCGCAGGGCCGTCTCGACGCGGGCGCCGAGCGGGCCGAGGCGTTCGGGCAGATAGCGCAGGAACGGGACGGCGGCGCCGTCGGCGCCCAGCAGCGCTGCCCATTCGGCGAACTCGGGTTGTCCGGCCGGTGCGCCGATCAGGAGCGCGGCGAGACGTTCGTCGCGCCGCACGGACCGGACGATCGGTACCGCCGGCTCCGGGTGGCCGACCAGGAGGAGCAGGGCCGTCGCACGGCTGTCGACGAGAGCGTCGCACACCGCCGCGGGGGAGAGCGCACCCGCGTCGAGTTCGACGACGCTGCCGCCGCGCGGCGCGAGGTGTTCCCGCAGGATCCGGGTCCCGGAGGCCCAGTAGACGCTCGGCTGGGTCACCACGGCGATGTGGCGGTGGCCCGCGCCGACGAGGAAGTCCGCGTACGTCCGCCAGCCGTGGGACTGCGCCGGGGCGATGCGCGCGACCTGCTCCGTCGGCTCCTCGGTGAGCGCGTCGAGCACCGCCGACGAGCAGAGGAACGGCACCCCGAGGGCGTCGGCCCGCGCGGCGACGGCGCGCGCGACGACGCTGTGGTACTCGCCCGCGACGGCGGCCACGCCCAGCCGGGCCAGCTCGTCCACCGCCTCCGCGGCCCGCTGCGGATCCGCGGCGGTGTCGCGGACGACCAGTTCGAGCGGCCGACCGCCCACTCCGCCGGCCCCGCCGATTCCGCCGGCTCCGTTGACGTCCCGCACGCCCAGTTCGAGCCCGGCGAGCAGATGCCGCCCCGCCTCGACCCAGCCGGGCCGGGTCAGCGGCACGAGAGCGCCGATCCGTACGGACGCGTCCAACTCGTCCCGCTGCGGCGGGCGCACCTGGGTCACCATGCGGGTCATTGCACCCACCGCGACCACGGTCGGCAACCGAATATCCGCCTGCCTTCAGGCCCTCGCGCAGCTGCGCGCCGCCGTCAACGCCGGCACGTCCCCGTGGATGGCGTTTTCCCCACCCGTGGAACGGGGTTGGATACGGTGACCGGGTGTCTGCCACCAACGAACATGCCCAGCGGATCATTGCGGACCGCTACTTACTGGGTGCCCGCATCGGCCGCGGCGGCATGGGCACCGTCTGGCGCGGAACGGATCAGCTCCTGCAACGCACCGTCGCGGTCAAGGAGGTCCCCCTCCAGGCCACGGGTGAGGAAGGCGCGGTACGGCAGCGGCGGGCCGTGCGGGAGGCGCGGGCCATCGCGCAGATCTCCCACCACAACGTGGTGGACATCCACGACCTCGTCCACGAGGACGACCGCCTGTGGCTGGTGATGGAGCTGGTCGACGGCCCCTCCCTGGCCGACCACGTCGCCGCCGCCGGCCCGGTGACGCCGACCCGCGCCGCCGAGATCGGGCTCCAGGTCGTCGCCGCGCTGGACGCGGTGCACGCCGTCGGCGTACTGCACCGCGACGTCAAGCCGGCCAACATCCTGCTGCGCGCCGACGGCAGCGCCGTCCTCTGTGACTTCGGGATCGTCGCGTTGGCGGACGCGGAGTCGCTCACCACGTCCGGCCGCGTCGTCGGTTCGCTGCCGTTCCTGGCCCCGGAGCGGCTCAAGGACGAGCCCGTCGGGCCGGCCAGCGACCTGTTCTCCCTGGGCTGCACCCTGTGCGCGCTGCTGACGGGCCGATCGCCGTTCGCCCGCCCGGAAGCCGTCGGCATGCTGCATGCCGTGGCGCACCAGCGACCGGAGATCCCGCCGAACGCGGGGCCGCTGGGGAACCTGCTCGACGCCCTGCTGCGCAAGGACCCCGCCCAACGGCCGTCCTCCGCCGAAGCCGCCCAGGTGCTCCGGGCCGTGGCGGCCGACGGCCCGGGCCGGACGGCCATGCTGCCCGTCCGCCGCCGACCCGCCCTGCGCCGTGTCGCCCTGTCGGCCGCCCTCCTCCTCGTCGCCGCAGGCATCACGGGAGTCCTGGTGGACCGCCTCGGCGACGACGATTCCTCGTCCGGGGCGTCCGGGGCGGATGCGAAGCCGTCCACCGGAACGCGGGAGTCCGAGTCGGCTCCCCCCGTGTCCTCGGGCCCCCCGACCCGGGTCGACGCGGCGCTGACCTACCCGTCCAACCCGGCCACCGGTGGTGCCGCGATCCGGTGGCTGTTCTCCGACGACGACCACGTCGAGGTCGACGCACCCGGCAAGAGCGGCCCCTTCCACGGGAACCTGACCGCGGCCTCCCCGACGGGCGAGTACTGGACCGCCTTCGAGGGACCGGGCTTTCGCGACCGCATCGACGCGGTGCTCCCCGTCCCGAGGGCCGGGAACGAGTACTGGGTGTTCTCCGGCGCCGAGTACGTTCGGATCCGCATCAACGAAGAACTCGACGACGAGCTGGTGGAGGGGCCAAAGCCGCTCAAGGACTGGTCGGAGGCGTTCGGGGGCGAGGTCGACTTCCTCGACGGCATCGACGCCGTGATGCCCGCCCCCGACGATCCCGACCAGTTCTGGGTGTTCGCCGGGAACCGCTACATCCGTGCCGAGGTCAACAAGAGCGCGGCGGGCGGCGAACTGGTCCAGGGGCCGTCATCGCTCAGCGAATGGGATACCTTCACCGATCACGGCGACTTCTCCGACAAGATCGACGCCGTGATCGACGTCCCGGACCAGACGAACGAGTACTGGGTGCTGTCCGAAGCCCGCTACATGAAGATCCGCGTGGCCAACGACAACGACGGTTACGCCGACTCCGTCGTGGAGCACCCCAAACCGCTCCCCGACTGGACCGACTTCGGCAAGTGAGCAGGCGCCGGCCGCGAAGGCCGCCGCGCGTCCCTACACCCGCAGTTCCACGACGTCGGCGACCACGCAACTGACGTTGTCGGGGCCGCCGGAGCCGTTGGCGAGCGCGATGAGTTCGCGGACCGCCCGCTCGGGTTCGCCGATGTCGCAGAGCACTCGACGGATCTCCTCACCGGGCACGACGGTCGACAGGCCGTCGGAACAGAGCAGATAGCGGTCCTCCCGCCGGGCGTCGTGCAGGAGCAGGTCGGGGGTGGAGTCGGCTCCTCGGCCCAGCGCCCGTGCCAACAGGGACCGTTGGGGGTGGGAGGCGGCCTCCTCCGGGGTGATGCGGCCTTCGTCGAGCATCGACTGGACCAGGGTGTGGTCATGGGTGATCTGGAACAGCTCTCCGTCACGCAGGAGATAGCCGCGGGAGTCGCCGATGTGGACCAGGGCGAGCTGGGAGCCCGTCCAGAACATCGCGGTGAGCGTGGTGCCGGCCTCGTCGGCGACTTCCGCGGCTCCGGCGACCGCCCGCCGGGCCCCTTCGAGGGCGTCCGCGAGGTGGTTGAGGAGATCGCCCGTCGGTACGCCGTCGGCTTCGAGACGCTTGAGCGCGTCGACGGCGGCGGCGCTCGCGGGGGCTCCTGCGCTGCCGTAGCCGTCGGCTACCGCGAGCAGCCGGGATCCCGCGTAAGCGGTGTCCCGATTGCTCTCGCGCACCAGACCTGCGTCGGAGCGGGCGGCGTAACGGATGCCCAGGGGCGTGGCGGTCGACGACATGGTGGGGTCCTTCCACGACAGGTGTCCTACGAGGAAGGAGGCGAGGTCCCGCCGCGCGGCGGTCTCGGCCTCGACCTGCTCCCAGTACGCGCGCACCTCCTGGGCCGCCGTGGCTGCATCCAGCGTGCAGACGTGCTGGATACGGGCCAGCGGCATCCCCAGGTGGCGCAGCCAGCAGACCAGCCTGGCCTGCTCCAACTGCTCGGGGGCGTAGTGCCGGTAGCCGGTCACCGGGTCGACGCGGGCGGGGGGCAGCAGACCGAGCTCGTCGTAGAGCCGCAGCGCCTTCGGTGACAGCCGGGACGCCTTCGCGAACGTCCCGATGGTCAGCAACCCCATGCTCGTCCCTCCTCGTACCGGGCACGTCGCCCGGCCCCGTCGATGCTGTGGGCTCCCCCAGGGGGAAGGTCAACCAAGGACACCGGCGGCCGTGCCGCGAGTGGCGTGGCACACTTTTGCAAGCACTTGCTTGCAATAGTTAGCAGGCGGGTGCACGATCGTGGCATGGCATCGCTCAACGTCGGCAACCTCGGGGAGTACCTGCGCGAGCAGCGGCGCAACGCGCAGCTCTCGTTGCGGCAGCTCGCCGATGCCGCCGGGGTGTCCAATCCGTATCTGAGTCAGATCGAGCGCGGGCTGCGCAAGCCGAGCGCGGAGGTGCTGCAGCAGGTCGCGAAGGCCCTGCGGATCTCCGCCGAGACGCTGTACGTGCGCGCCGGGATCCTGGACGAGCGGGACCGGGACGAGCTGGAGACCAGGGCGGTCATCACGGCCGACCCCTCCATAAACGAGCGGCAGAAGGCCGTACTGCTCCAGATCTACGAGTCCTTCCGCAAGGAGAACGGGTTCGAGGTCCCGGAGGGCCCGCCTGCCGCCGACCCAGCCGCGACGGACACCACCACCGACTGAACGCGTCCGGGAGGACCACCACATGTCCATCACCGATGACCTGCGCGAACTGCGCAAGAACCTCAGCGACCCCACGCCCCTCTACTTCGCCGCCGGCACCGCCGACCTCGCCGTGCAGCAGGCCCGCAAGGTGCCCGCGCTGCTGGAGCAGATCGCCGCCGACGCGCCGGGGCGCTTCGAGGGGCTGCGCAACGACCTGAACGACCTGCGCAACACCGACCCCAAGGTCGTCCAGGACAAGGTGGCCGACCAGGCCAAGGAGGCCCAGGCCACCGTCTCGGCGAAGTTCACCGAGGTGGTCGGCGGGTTCGACACCGATCTGAAGAAGCTCGGGGAGACCGCCCAGGACCTGGCGCTGCGCGGGGTCGGCGTCGCCGCGGAGTACGCGGTGAGGGCCCGCGAGACCTACGAGCGGGTCGCCGAGCACGGCGAGCAGACCGTGCGGACCTGGCGCGGCGATGCCGCCGAGGAGATCACCGAGATCGCGGTCGCCGTCGAGCCCGAGCCGGTCGCCCGGCCGAAGGCGCAGCCGCGGACGCAGCAGACGAGGACCGACGCGAAGGCCGCGCCGAAGACCGCGACCAAGGCGGAGCCGAAGGCCGAGGCCAAGGTCCAGACGGAGCCCAAGGCCGCGCCCAAGCCGGCCGCGCGGAAGACCGCCCCGGCGCCGCGCCGGGCGCCCGCCGCGCGCAAGCCCGCGGCGGCGAAGAAGTCCACCCCGCCCGCCAAGGAGAAGTGAGCGCACGGAGCGGCAGGGGTGTAGTCAGGAGCGGGCCGGGCACCTTTGAGGCGTCCGGTTCGTTCTCCGTTCGCGCCAGGTACCGTTGCTGGCGAGGGCGCTCCCATCCACACACCTAGGCGGTGCCACCAGCATGTTGCGCGAAGGCTTCGAGACCTCCCTGTCGTACTTCCTCTTCCTGCTCTTCACGGGCACGTCCGTGGTCGCGCTCATCATGGCCGCCCTGGCCCGCGAGGACGCCTACCGGGCGGCCGACAAGAAGACCAAGCCCTTCTGGCTGATCATCCTGGGCGTCACCGTCCTGGTGAACCTGCTGATCCCGATCCTCTTCCTGTCGATCATCGGCCTGATCGCCACGATCGTCTTCTTCGTGGACGTGCGGCCGGCGCTCCGGCAGGTCACGGGCGGCGGCAAGCGCCGCGGCGGCTCCAGCAGCGACGGTCCGTACGGGCCGTACAACGGCGGCAGGTAGCGGCACCGGGGCCCCGCGGCCCCGGTCATCCCGTGCGCCCGCGCTTGCCTCCGCGCCTGCACGTGCCGCCTGCGCCAGGTCAGCCCCTGCGCCAGGTCAGCCCCGGCGTCCGCTCAGCCCCTGCTCAGCAGCAGGACGGCCATGTCGTCCGTCAGCTCGCCGCCGTTCAGCTTGCGCACCCGGGCCACCGCCGACTCCAGCAGTGCCTCGCCCTCCAGCCCCGCGGAGAGCTGTCGGGTGATCATCCGCTGAAGGCCCTCCTGGCCCAGCCGCTGCTTCTCGCCCGGGCCCGTACGGCCCTCGATCAGCCCGTCCGTGTACATCATCAGGGACCAGGCACCGCCCAGCTCGACCTGGCGGCGCGGCCAGCGGGCCCGCGGCAGCAGCCCGAGCGCCGGGCTCCCGCTCTGGTACGGCAGGAGCTGCGTCGCCTGGCCGCCGCGGATGAGCAGCGGCGCCGGGTGGCCCGCGAGGCAGACCCCGGCGCGGCGCCCGTCCGGCGCGATGTCGACCGTGCAGAGCGTCGCGAAGATCTCCTCGCTCTCCCGCTCGTGCTCCAGGACCCGCTGGAGCGTGGAGAGCAGCTCGTCACCGCAGAGCCCGGCGAAGGTCAGCGCCCGCCAGGCGATCCGCAGCTCCACGCCGAGCGCGGCCTCGTCCGGGCCGTGGCCGCAGACGTCGCCGATCATCGCGTGGACCGTGCCGTCCGGGGTGCGGACGGTGTCGTAGAAGTCGCCGCCGAGCAGGGCTCGGGAGCGGCCGGGGCGGTAGCGCGCGGCGAAGCGGAGGTCCGCCCCCTCCAGGAGGGGGGTGGGCAGCAGCCCGCGCTCCAGCCGGGAGTTCTCCTCGGCCCGCAGCCGGGACTCGGCGAGCTTCCTCTGCGCGGTGTCGGCGCGCTTGCGCTCCACGGCGTAGCGGACCGTACGGCTCAGCAGCCGTCCGTCGAGCTCGTCCCGGAAGAGGTGGTCCTGTGCGCCCAGCCGTACGGCCTCGGCGGCGCGCGGCGCGTCGGTGGAGGTGGTCAGCGCGAGGACGGCCTGACGGGGCGCGATCTGGAGCACGTGCCGGAGCGTGCCGAGCCCGTCGTCCCCATCCTGGACGCCGGAACCGGACCCCGAACCGGTGGGCAGCGCGAGGTCGAGCAGGACGCAGTGCACGTCGTCGGTGAGGAGGCGTTCGGCCTCGGTGAGGTTGCGGGCGGTGCGGATGCGCACGCGCGTGGCGGTGCCGCCCGCGGACTCGGTCAGCTCGGGGACGGTGAAGGTGCCCGTGGGGTCGTCCTCGATCACGAGGAGCGTGAGGTCTCCGTCGGAGAGCCCGCTGCCGGCGGGCGCGTCCGGCGTGCCGCCGGCGGGCGCCGCGGCGGCGCTGTTCTCCGAGACGGAGGCGTTCCTCTGTCGCGGTACGGGTACGGACATGGGTCGGTTTCCTTTCCCTCCCCCGAGGGCGCGACGGGGGCGCCGATCGCCGACCCGCCAGACGGGGACCATAGCGTTAGCCGTGGCGGGAGCGGAATGGCAATCGGGGCGAGGTGGGTCCCATTGGCCCGGTACGGACCGGCAGTTGGCGGTCCGGCCATGACGAACATCACGCCGTCGCCACGGAGGGTGATCCACCGCCACGCCCCGCCACGCGCACCGCCCGCGCGACCCCGCGCGACGCCGTGTCGGAACGCGCGCCGCCCCTGCGCTCCGAGCAGCCCGCACCCGCGGGCCCGGCCGCCCGTCCCGCCCCCGCCTGTCCCGCCCTCGGCCGCCCTGCCGTCAGCCGCCCGGGCGGACCACGCCGAGGATCTTGTTCGCCCCCGCGCCGGTGATCGTCACCGTGCGGCCGGGGCGGGGTGAGTGGACTATCGCGCCGTCGCCGATGTACATCCCCACGTGGCTCGCGTCCGCGTGGTAAATGATCAGGTCGCCCGGCCGCATGTCCTTGACGTCCACCTTGGGCAGCTGTCGCCACTGCTCCTGCGAGGTGCGCGGGACGGTGATCCCGGCCGCCTCCCACGCCTTCGAGGTCAGCCCCGAGCAGTCGTACGATCCCGGGCCCTCCGCGCCCCACTCGTACGGCTTGCCCACCTGCGCCGTGGCGAACGCGACGGCCTTCTTGCCCTGCTCGGTGGCGGCGCCCTTCGCGCCCTTCGCGTCCTTGAGGGCGCCGGACGCCAGCCAGGACGCCTGGGCGCGCTGCGCCGCTTCCTGTTCGAGGACGAGGAGGCGCGCCTTCTCCTCCTTCTTCAGCCGGGCCTCGATCTTCTCCGCCGCGGCGATCTTCGCCGCTATCTCCTTGCGCGCCTTCGCCTGCTTGAGGCGGTTCTCCTCCAGCTTCCGCCACTGGGTGCTGGCGTCCCGCGCGTACGAGTCCAGCTCCTGCTGGGTCTGCTCCATCTCCCGCAGCAGGTCCTTCGTCGCCTTCTGGCCCTGCCGGAACCGGTTCGCGCCGTCCAGGAAGAGCTGGGGATCGCTGGTGAGCAGCAACTGCGCCTCGGGGGGCAGCCCGCCGCCCCGGTACTGCGCACGGGCGGTGGCGCCGGCCCGCTGCTTGAGGTCGTCGATGCGGTCCTGCGCCTTCGCGGCCTCCTGGCCGAGCTTGACGATCTCCGTCGACTGGCGTTGGACCTGGTCCTCGGCGAGGTTGTACGCGTCCGTCGCGGACACCGCCTGGTGATACAGACCCTCTATCTCCAGCCGGATCTGCTCCAGGGTCTGCTGCGGCTGGGAGGCACCCGGTGGCACGGGCGCGGCGGGCGCAGCCGGTGCGGACGGCGCGGCGAAGGCCGTCCCCGGCACGGCCAGCGCGGTCACGGCGCAGACCAGAGCGATCGCTGCGGCGACACAGTGGCGCTTCACGATTCCCCCTCCTCCAGCTCCCCAGAAATCTGATTTACCGTCAGTAACTTCTCGCTGCTGCGGCGATGGTGCCACGGTGGACTTCAAAGCGACAGGGTCGTACGGAAGGCCGCCCGCGCAGCCGCGGGCCGCCCGAGTCGCCCCGCACCGCCCGCTGCTCCCCGCGCCACCCCCTGGATCTCGTACGCCTCCCCGCACCCTCGCCCTCCACCCCCAGTGACGAACGAATCGCACTCCGCGTTCCCGCTCGTACGTACGTTCACCCGTGCGGGGGGCGCACGCCGGAGCCGCCCGAGGCGCGTCCGGCCTCAGTCGGACCCGTTGGGCGCGAGGGCCGCCCACTCCACCGTGACCTCGCCCTGCCGCCAGCGCCGCCGGTCGTCCACCACCGGCCAGTCCCGCGCCAGCTCCCGCACCGCCGCGATCCAGCGCTGTCGCGCACCCAGCGACGCGTACGGCGCGGCGGACGCCCACGCGCGGTCGAAGTCCCGCAGGAAGGCGTGCACCGGTTCGCCGGGCACATTGCGGTGGATGAGCGCCTTCGGAAGGCGTTCCGCCAGGTCGGAGGGGCGGTCCAGGGAGCCGAGCCGGGCCGCGAAGGTGACCGTCCGCGGGCCCCGCGGCCCGAGCGCGACCCAGACGTGCCGCCGCCCGATCTCGTCGCACGTCCCCTCGACCAGCAGCCCGTCCGGCGCGAGCCGTCCGCACAGCCGCGCCCACACGGCCGCGACCTCGTCCTCGTCGTACTGGCGCAGCACGTTCGCGGCCCGGACCAGCATCGGCGCCGGGTCGACGGGCACCTCGAAGCCGCCGTGCCGGAAGGTCAGCCCGTCTTCTTCGTACGGCCCCGCCGCCGCGACCCGCGCCGGGTCGATCTCGATGCCGACGACCTCGCAGCGCGGGTCGGCGCCGGCGCGCAGCCGCCGCAGCAGCTCGACGGCGGTCCAGGGCGCCGCGCCGTATCCGAGGTCCACGGCCAGGGGGCGCGCGGCGGCGCGCAGCGCACGCCCGTGGACGGCCGCGATCCAGCGGTCCATCCGGCGCAGCCGGTTCGGATTCGTCGTCCCGCGGGTGGCGGTGCCGACGGGACGGGAGCTCATGCATCGAGGGTAAGCGGGCCCGGAGCCGCCCCCGCTCCGCCTGCCGGAGCTTCCGCGCCGCCCCGCCCGAAGGGCCCCGCAGGCCCCGTACCAGCGCCTTCGTCGCCGACCGCCGGTACCCGACCGTGCTCACCCGGTCACGATTTGGCAAAGTGACGTACGAAGGGAAATGGAGGGGCCAGCTCCACTGTTGTGCCGTGGCGGAGGACCGAGCGCGTCCCCCATTCGCCATGCCCGGAACGAGGAGGGTCTTCGCGTGAGCCAGTACGTCTCCCGCATCTCCACCGGTCTGGCCCCTCGACTCAGGCTGCCCGGCACGCACCGCAGACCGCGCCGCGTCGCGATGCTCAGCGTTCACACCTCGCCGCTCCACCAGCCCGGCACGGGCGACGCGGGCGGGATGAACGTCTACATCGTCGAGCTGGCCAAACGGCTCGCGGCGATCAACATCGAGGTCGAGGTCTTCACCCGGGCGACCGCCGGCGGCCTGCCCGACTCGGTGGAGCTGGCGCCGGGCGTCCTGGTGCGCCACGTGGACGCCGGCCCGTACGAGGGGCTCGCCAAGGAGGACCTGCCCGGCCAGCTCTGTGCGTTCACGCACGGCGTGATGCGGGCGTGGGCCCGCCAGCGCCCCGGCCACTACGACCTCGTCCACTCCCACTACTGGCTCTCGGGCCACGTCGGCTGGCTCGCCGCCGAGCGCTGGCGCGTCCCCCTCGTGCACGCGATGCACACCATGGCCAAGGTCAAGAACGCCGCGCTCGCCGAGGGCGACACGCCCGAGCCGTCGTCCCGGGTCATCGGCGAGACACAGATAGTGAACGCCGCCGACCGGCTGATCGCGAACACTCCGGAGGAGGCGGGGGAGTTGGTCCGCTTCTACGACGCCGACCCCGACAAGGTCGCCGTCGTCTACCCGGGGGTGAACCTGGACCGGTTCCGCCCCACGACGGCCGGTGCGACGACCGACGCACCCGCGTCCGCCGTCGCCGACGCCATCGCCGCCCGCGACCGCCTCGGCGTCCCCCGCGACGCCTTCGTCCCCCTCTTCGCCGGCCGCATCCAGCCCCTCAAGGCCCCCGACGTCCTCCTGCGCGCCGTGGCGATCCTGCTGGAGCGCGCCCCCGCCCTCCGCACGCGGCTGTACGTCCCCGTCGTCGGCGGCCCCAGCGGCAGCGGCCTCGCCAAGCCCGAGGGCCTGCAGAAGCTGGCCGCCCGCCTCGGCCTCGCCGACGTCGTCCACTTCCACCCGCCCGTCGGCCAGGACCTGCTCGCCGACTGGTTCCGCGCCGCGTCGGTGCTCGTCATGCCCTCGTACAGCGAATCCTTCGGCCTCGTCGCGATCGAGGCGCAGGCCACCGGCACCCCGGTGGTGGCCGCGGCGGTCGGCGGCCTGCCCGTCGCCGTCCAGGACGGCCGCACCGGCTACCTGGTCCAGGGCCACGACCCCGTCGACTACGCGAACGCCCTCCAGCGGCTGCTCGACGACCCGGCGCTGACCGCGCGGATGGGCACGGCGGCGGCCCGGCACGCCGAATCCTTCGGCTGGGACGCGTCCGCGGCGGCCACCGCGGACGTGTACGCGTCGGCCATGGCCGACCACCGCCGACGGGTACGCTCGCACCATGTCTGACGTACGCGAGCCCACCCCCGCCGCCGTCATCGAGCAGACGCTGCGCGCCGCCGACCTGGAGTGGGAGAGCCCGGAGCCCGGCTCGTACGTCGTGACGCTCCCCGGCACCCGCAAGCTCGCCACCACGGTCGCGCTGCGCGTCGGCGAGCACTCCCTCTCCCTGAACGCCTTCGTGATCCGCCACCCCGACGAGAACGACGCCGCCGTGCACCGCTGGCTGCTGGAGCGGAACCTGAAGCTGTACGGGGTGAGTTACGCGGTCGACCCGCTCGGCGACGTCTATCTCACTGGCCGGCTGCCGCTCGCCGTGATCACTCCGGAGGAACTGGACCGACTGCTCGGGGCGGTCCTTGAGGCGTCGGACGGTGCGTTCAACACCCTGCTGGAGCTGGGCTTCGCCAGTGCGATCCGCAAGGAGTACGCGTGGCGGGTGTCGCGCGGCGAGTCGACGCGCAACCTCGACGCGTTCACCCACCTGACCGAACGCCCCTCCTGACCGTACGTCGCCTACCGGCGCACACCTCTTTCCGTGGGCGCGGCCACTGCCCCTTGCCGTGCGATCGTCGCGATCTCCCGCGTCCCCGAGTTCGACCAGATAGACGCCCAGAGCGCCCCGGAACCGAGCCACGCGCCGCCCTGGGCCGACCACGGTTGCCCCACCCGACGCCGCGGCAGATCGGGAACACCCCCGCGCGCGCGGGGCGGACGCAAGAACGTCAGGATCCCCGCTGCCGGCGTGAGAAACACCCCCGCGGGCGCGGGGCCGACCGTGAGGGGGGAGCGGGCGCCTGGGCCGGGGCCGGCTCGTGCCGCTACGGCCGGGGCACGACGAACATCCGGACCGGGCGCGGTTTCGGGTCGCTGCCGCTCGGCTGCCGTGCCCGCTTCCACGCCTCGACCAGCTTGGCGTACCGCGGGTCGATCCACTCCTTCTCCATGGAGCCTCCTTCCAGGCGGCAGCGTAGGGCTACGGTCAGCCCGCCGGCTTGGGTTTGGGGATGATGACGATCGGGCCCGAGTCGTCGGAGTGCTGGCACTTCGCTGCGACCGGTACCGGCTGGTCGTCGGGGGCGCGCCACAGGGCGAGGTCGACCACGTACCCCGCTGCCGCGATGAGGGTCACGGTCCGGTCGATGGCCGCCTGGGAGAATCGGGTCACGTCCGGCGCCTCGGGGATGTGGTGCACGAAGTTCCCGAAGCCCGCGCACAGCCGGTAGTAGGCACCAGTGTGCAACAGGAGGGTGTGCCAACCCTCGTCCACGACGCGGGAGGGCACCATCACGGTGCCGGGCCTGCTGGCGGCGGTCGCAACGAATGCGAGCGCCTGTTCCAGGATGCGACTGCCCGTGGCGGTGTCCATGCCGGAGTTGTTGCTGAGGATCGTGGTGAGGAACGCGGAGAACTCGGCGTCCGACACGAGGGCGCGAGCCGACAGCCGCGGTGTGGGTGCGGGTAGTGCCATGGGTCTGCCTGCCTCTCTTCGGTTGTCTGGTGTTTGCCCGTGTGCCGGCGCGTTGGCCCCTTGCCCGTGCGCCGGCACACGGAGTTCAGGAGCTGTGGCGTGGCTTGCGCGCGGTGTACATCAGGAGGGTCTTGATGTACTCGGCCAGCAGCAGCAGTTCCTCATCGACCCGAATGTCGGGGTCGACGCCGGCCGCGGCCTTGCGGGCGCTCGCGACGCAGGCCAGGACGTGCTGCCCGTACCACTCGCCGCTGAGGCTGCGCCCGTACGCCTCCGCGGGCACGGCGAGCGCGGCGATGTGGGCCCGCAGCCGCTCGCGGAGCGCTTCGGCGGTGTCGGCCGCCGGCTGACTGAGCCCCAGGGCGCCGGCCAGGCGCACGTCACGGCTGACGTCCACCAGGGACGCGCCGAAGCCAACCAACTGCCCCGTCACCGGGCACCCCTGGCGCAACGGGGGCAGGTGCACGGCGGGTACGCCATGGGCTCCGGCACGGTGTCGTCCGTCGCCTGGACACTGACCTCCCGCTCCACCGGCCCCCGCTTCCCGTCCGCGGCGACGCGGTACACCCGCATCGTCATCGCCGGCGGTCCCTCGTCGCGCTGCCCGACGAGTTCGCGCGTGCGCGCCGGGACGAGATCCGTACTCGGCGGGAAGCTTTCCGGAGGATTGCGGTCATGACTACGATGCATCGCGTCGACTCCACTTCAGTCGGCCACACCCCCGGGCCCTGCCAGGCTGCGGGGGTTCTGTTCAGGTTGAGGGTGTTCAAGAGGGGTGGCCCCGCCTGTGCGACGGGCATAGCCGGGGCCACCCGACCCCGCTCGTAGGGCATGCGAGCGGGGAGCTATTGCGGTGGCGGAGTGGGGCATGCCCAGACCTCCGCGTCCAGGACGTGCGCACCGAGACGGCCACGGGCCCAGCCTCGGTAGACCGCACCGGCGGTGAGACGACGTCCGCACGCGTCGCAGGCGAGCCCCTTTGCCTGGTGCCACGTCAGATCGCGCGCCGCCGGAACCGGCTCATCCTCGCAGCGCGCCGGAGTCGCGCCGGTCACGAAGGGGCGTCGGGTATCGCATCGACGCGGAGCAGGAAGGCTGCAGCGCGGGCCAGCCACTCCGCATGCACACCGACGTCGGTGGCGTCGGTGACGACACCTTGGGCCTGAGCGCTCTCGATCAGCTCCCGGACCTTGCCCCAGGTCGTGACCTCCGCTACCACCTGCCAGTCACGGGCATCTGCCCGAGCGCGCATCTCGGGCAGCATGTGATGACCGGCCGAGTGGATGACGACGGGGATTCGATCGATCCGGCCACTGGACGGGTAGACGCCGATCGATGCATCGGCGAGGTGTGCCCGTCTGCTCTTTTGCTGTCCAGTACGGGTCATGGCATGACCGTCTCGTACCTGCGGACGCAAGTGAAGAACGGCCCCATATGGCTTGGGACTTCATGGGCTATCCAAGTCGCACGGGGTCTATGCCCAACTCAAGACCATCCAGGCGAACTGGTACGCCGCGTACGAGTTACAGCACGGTCTTGGCTGTTGCGGGCAGGAACTCGCTACTCCCCGCCCCCACGCCGAGGAGCTTGGAAACACGCCGCAGTCGTGCGGTCGACGCCCGGCCTACCTTCTCGACGATCACCGACGGGAGGGCCTGGTGTCGAGCCCACGTGGGATCTTCGACGAGCACCTGCTCCAACGTCTCCAGCGAGGCGTCCCAGAGCTTCGCGTCGGCCTGGGCCATCGCCTTGTCCATGGCGTACCGGTTCCGAGCGGCACCGGAAAGGGCCTCCTCGTGCCGGGGCTTGATCTCTCCGATCAGAGTCAGCGCTTGCCCCGTCTGCCCAAGGGCGACCTTGATGCCGACCGCCTGCGTGGTCGCGGTGACCGGTCCGAAGACCGTGCCGTGTGCCGCGGCCTCCCGCCCCATCCGCGCACCAGCCGCGTGCGACTGGCTGAGGTAATCCGCCGCCAACTCCTTGTTGCCCAGTCGCGACGCCACCACGGCGGCGAAATTGACGTGCGATCCGTACGCCACCAACTGCTCGGTGGTGGCCTGAGAGAACCGGGGCTCAATGTCCGTGGCAGCCTTCTCGGCGAGCGCCAGCGACTCCCGCAGCCGCGCGTCCCGTAGGTAGATCCAGGCCCTACCCGACATGACCAGGGCACCGCTCAACTCGTCCGCCGCATGGGAGGCAGCGTGTTGAGCGTTCCCGATGGCGGCGTACGCAAGGTCCCGCGCACCCATGAGGTTGGCGACATACCCGGCCAGCCGGTACGCGTTCGACAGGACTGTCCACGCCTCCGCCTGCTCGCCGGCCGGCTGCTCGCGAAGCCGCGCACCGGCCTCCGCGATGAGCTGGCCGGCGAGGGCGCCGGCCCCGAGATAGCCGCCCTTCCAGTACGTCTCCCAGCAGCGCTTCGCGTTCGCTTCGAGGGTCTGGAGCGAAGGGGCGGTGACGGTGTCGGGCAGTATGCCCGCCGCGGTGTCGTGCACGACCCGCGACAGGGCTTGCATCACCGCACGGTCGTCCTGCTCCATCGCCCTGCGGGGCGCCTGTTGGCCGAGGATCACAGCGGTGTCCGCCCCGAGGGCGTCGGCCAGCAGAAGCAAGGTCTGCAAGGTCAAACGCTTGTCCTGTTCGGCCTGCTGGATGGTGGGCAGCGACAGCCCTGTCATCTCGGCAAGATCGGTCTGGCGGATGCTCTTGCCCCGAAGGATCTTGATGCGTTGACCTGTGGTGTATTCGCTCCAACGCGCCATACTGGTCTCCGTTTCTAGCGTCCACTGGGAACGGTACCCGCGTGACGACGCAGGAACAGCGGGTATGCCGCCAGCGCTGAAGCTCTGCGGCTGGGGGCGTGCATGCGAACGCCACGCCCGCGGGCCGACACGTCCCGACTCGGGTGTTTGAACAGCAGAGGGACCTGTAACTCAGGCCGTCGGCGGGATGTGCCAGAGCGGGGGTGCGTACTGCTCCGGATGGTGTTGGAGCAGCAGGCGCTTCAGGGCGTCGCGTTCCATGCCGGGGAGGTTGAGGGCTTCGGTGAGGTGGCGGAAGGTGGTGTGGCTGATGTTCTTCGCGCGGACCTGGTGTTCGAACTCGGTGACGCGTCGGAGGACGACGTCGGGGTCCAGGGGTTCCGTGTGCCTCGTCCGGAGCCAGGTCGCCTTGTTGCGTTCGTAGTCGATCTCGGAGAAGCCGGCGATCTCTCGGCTGAGTCCTTCGGCCTCCGTGAGCGTGGTCGTTGAAGCAACCGCGCGGGCCAGGGCGTTGCGGGTGAAGGCGTCGTCGATGTCGACGTCGTGGACTGTGGGGCCCTCGTCGGTGAGGGGGACGGGGAGCCCGGCGTCACGGACTTCGCACCGGCCGCGGATCCCTCGGGCCGTGGCCGCGAGCATGGCCGTCACCTCGGAGGGGTGCCACTCAAGGACCTCGTCGACGCGGTCGACGTGTTCGGGAGCGAGGGTGACGACGTTGCGGCCGAGGAGGGGGCGCAGGACTCCTGCCGTCAGTTCGCCGTCGAGGCTGGGGCCGGCGATCAGCAGGCGTACGGGTACGTCGAGTTGGGCGCAGGCCGCCAGGGTGAGGGCGTCCGCCAGGGGGCTGCGGAGGGTGGGTTCGGTGCCCTGCGCCAGGACGTCGCCGCCGACGTCCAACAGGTCGATCGACTCGGGGCGCAGGTGCGCGACCAGCTCCATGAGCTGCCGCAGGATTCCCTGGGCGCCGTGGCGCGCGTCGATCAGGGCGAACGTCTGGGGGAGTTCCCGTGCGAGGCGGGGCAGCGTGGAGCCCGCCGGGGGAATCGGTTCGGTCTCCGCGGTGACGACCGGGACGTTCGGGGTGAGCTGCGACAGGGCGGTGAAGTCGGCGGGGCTTCTGGGGCCGGGGACCGGGTCGACCAGGAGGCGATCCCATGCGTACGTGAGGACGACCGCGGGGTCCTCGGTGCCGTACAGGGCCGCGTCGAGCATCGCGGCGGCGACCGCGTCGCCTCCTCCGCCTGCTGCCACGATCAACCGCGTCACCCCGGCAGGGTACGACTGGGGCGCCCGGCCCGGGCGTTCCCCCGCCGAGTCGGAGTGGGGCGGGAGCGAACCCGACCGGGACACCAGGAAGCCCCCGCACCCGCGGGGCCGGCGGACCTCCCGGGCGTGATCGCGCAGCCCCGGGGGCGCTGCGCGATCACCGGCCGTCGCCGCGGGCCCCGGGTCGCTACTCGGGTTGAGTGACCGTCAAGGCCCAGCGGGTGCTGTCCGTGGAGGCGTCGACGCCGATCGTGTAGGACCCCGACCGCACCACGCCGGCGTCCAGGGTGACCGAGCCCAGCCCCGTACGACCCGTGGGGCAGTCCACCGTGAACGCGGCGATCTGGGTCTGCTGCGACATCGTCACCGCGACCTGCCCGCCGCCCTCACACGCCACGGTCAGCACCGTCGCCAGTCCCTGTGACGCGCCACCGGAGGCGACACCGCCGTCTCCGGTCCACTCTTCCACCCAGACCAGACCGTCCGGACCCGGGTGCGGCAGCAGTCCTCGTGCCTCCGCCGCCGCGGCCGGCCCGACCCCGGCACCGATCACGGCGAAGGCCGCGAGTGCCGCCACCGAGACGCTCTTGACTGCGACGCTCTTGCTCACGCTCGCCACATCTGCCCCTCCCAGCAACCGTCATGTCCCGCTCAGTATTGGGCACAGCCGGTGCCGGCGCCTGAGTACGGCTACTCAGGGGCGGGCACCGTCGCCGCGTCCCGCGGTGGCCCGGGCCGTCATGCGGTACGGCCCGGACCGCGGGTGTGCCCACACGCACGACCGAGCCCCCCACCCGCAGGGAAACCGCAGGCAGGGGGCCGAAGGCCGAGCCGCTTACTTCTTCTTGCCCTGGGTCTTGCCGGGGATCTTGGTGAGCTGGGTTTTTGCTGGTCACATGCAGTGGGCTCGTGCGTCTAGTGGTCATTGTTGGTCGTCCTTGGTCGCTGTCGAGCGCCGTCGGACGGCCCAAGGACGGCCCAGGGGCCGGTTACTTCGTGGGCCGATCTTCTGTCCGTAGATCCCCCGCACACGCGGGGCCGACGCCGACGTCATGGGCAACGCCCTAGCGGACGGCGGAACACCCCCGCAGGCGCGGGGCCGACCGTGGGAGACCATGTACCGGGCGCAGCCGTCGGTCGTAACACCTCCGCAGGCGCGGGGCCGCCACTTTCTTGACCTGAGGATCTTTCAGCGGTAACGCGAATTTCAGTTAGTTGGAACGCGAGGCCACGCCTACCTCCAGAGACAGGCACGAGGCACCCTCCTCATCGCGGAATGACCAAACGGCATCGCCCATCGTTCCCGACGTCGCCCCTCCCCGTCCAGCACGCCGCTCCACCGCGCCACAGACCTCGGCAGGCCTGTGGTGCCGAAGCCCGGATGCGTCCAGTCCAGACAGCAAGAGAGGCCCTGGTCTTCGGCGTGGGCCCTCTTCTCTGGAGCAGGTGACGAGATTCGAACTTGCGCTCTGAGCCAGGGAAGCTGCGGTTGTTTGAAGCTGATACAGGCGCTGACCTGAGCGAATGAATCATTTGAGGGAGCGCTAGCCAGTGGTGGCTTCACCGTGGTCCCTCGCTGTTCCCCGTCCTATCTGGTGCGTTTGCCTGCGGCCTACGATTTCAGTCCCGTACTTACGGGTTCTTACGGTGCGTGAGGGCATCTCTCCTGCTGGCTGTAGCCGCCTGGAACGTCCGCGCTGACGGAGTTCCAGAATGGAACGGCCTCGCGGAAGTGCCCGCCGGCTGTGTGCCACTGGAGGCCGGGGTAGGCGTGGCGTAAGGACCGTAGGGCGGCCGAGGCGAGGCCGCAGCGCTCGTAGCCGTCGTAGGTGTGAGGTGCTTCCACCCAGCCGATTTTGCATAGATTGCAGACCACGTACTCGACTTCGAAAGCCAGTTCAGATCTGAAGTAGGCGGCACGGATACGCCAGCCTGTCCGCTCGTAGTGCCCTGCGGGCCGGTCAACCCAGGGCCCCGGTGGGGCGGCGGTCCGGTCGAACTTGTATGACTCGGGATTCACCCAGCGGCGGAATCGGTCACGCCAGGTCGGCTCGTCGGGCCATTCCTGTACCCAATGCACGTGGTCAGCGATCCGAGCCAGGGTGCGAATCGCCGCTTCCCTTTCCGTCATGGACTCCTCTTAGCGTGATTTCGCCATAGATGGTTTGACCTCAGCCATTGAAAGTCAGCCACGATGGTGGGTGCGACGACCGATCAGGCGCGCGTGTGCCACGGTGCCCACCCCGGGCCTTAGCCATGCTGCCCAGACGTCCCCCAGAGCAAGCTCCGGCGGCGGAGCCGTGATTACGGCGGCTGATTGCTGAGAGCACGGCGCGGGCGCCGGCTGGGCTGGAGCGGGGCGGAGACAGGAGCGCAGGCCCGGCCGGGGGTCGGGCCGTGCGCGGCGAGCGTAGCGAGGCGCCTTGAACCAGTAGAGAAAGTTGTAACTCACTCCGGCTGCTGTCGGTGGGGGCGTTGGCGGTCGCGTTCGATCTCGTGGGCGACGGTCTCGGCGCAGTCCAGGACCAGCTGCAGCTTGGTGAGGACGTCGTGGCGGGCCTGGGTAATGAGTTCGTCGTGGGTCGGGCTGTCGCCTCGGGGTGTCCAGAAGCCGCGGTGGCTGTGTTCGTTGACGACGTTGCGGCAGTAGCGGACGACTGCGTTCATGGCCGCGTGGAAGTCGCCGCAGTAGTCCTGTTCGACCTCGGGTCGCAGGGGGCGCCAGACCCTGCCTTCGTCGTTGTCGCTGGTCGGCTCGGTGGTCACGGTGTCTGCCTGAAGAACCTGGTGCTTCCGGCCGGAAGCACGGACAGCAGGTAGCGGAGTTTGCCTTCACGGACGATGTGGTCGTACGGCTCGCCCTCGGCTAAGAGTTCTAACGCCCATTCGTGTTCTGCGCGGTCGGCGAGCCAGTCGTGCGCCACGGCCGCCGCTGGCGGGTCGAGTTGGTCGATGATGTCGCCGGCCCTCGCGTGCAGCCAGCGCAGGGCGAGGCGAGGGGTTGCCGCCGCGTGCGAGCCGAGCGGGAACTTGCGATTGGCGTGGGGGCAGTAGGCGACGGCCTCGCACAGGAAGCCGGTCCGCAGCTCAGGTCGCACCGCGCTCGTCGCCGTCAGCATGTCCTGAGTTCCGGCGCCTTGGAGTGGAGTTCGGCGGTGACCGTGTGGCCGCCGCGGTCACCTCTGATGCTCACCCTGGTCGCGCACATGGTGACCAGGGCCAACCCTCGACCGCCGACATCCCCGCTATCGGAGTGTGCGACGTGCGGTCGAGTCTGGGCGCCGCCCAAGTCCGTCACGGTGATGGTGACGGCGGTCTCGGCTTGGGTGACGGCCACGAGGAAGTCGCCACCACCGCTCGCGGTGTGCGTGATCGCGTTCGTGCCCAGTTCGGTGACGATCAGCAGTGCGTCGTCCGCGCACGGGTGGGCGCCGAGAAGATCCCGGGTCCAGCGGCGGGCGCGACTGACCTCCTGAGGCAGACCGGCGAAGGTGCGTCGGTGGGTCGGCATGGGTGTCCTCCATCCCTCATGACCTGCGGCTTTTCGTGACCTGGCAGGCATTCGGCTGACGCGGAAGTCGATGAGCCGTAGAATTAGTACTAGCACCGTACTCCACGTGCGGACACTAAAAGTGCGTGATCGAACTTTTCGTGCGGGTAGAAGCCGCATAGCGTTCGCCGCAGGGCGGTGCCTGGCCGTTTTCGCCATAGGGAGAGGAACCGAGATGTTCGGACTGATGGTGCGGTTCACGTGCAAGGACGCGGACGCCGCTGTCGCATTCGACGAGCTGGTGGCGCGGACCGGTGAGCAGATTCGTGCGAACGAACCGGGAACGGTGATCTACACGGTGCACCGTGTTGACGGCCGTCCGCTGGAGCGGATCTTCTACGAGCTCTACCGGGACGTCGCCGCCTTCGAGACGCATGAGGCGCAGGGCTACGTGCGGGAGTTCCTGGAGGCGCGGGAGCAGTACCTCACCTCGACCGAGGTGGATCGCCTGGACTTCATGTCGGGCAAGGGTGTGGACGTTGAGCGCTGAATACCAGAAGGCGCTCGGTCGGAAGATCGCCTTCAACCGCAAGCGGCGGGGGCTGTCCCAGAAGGAGTTCGCCGGCCTTCTCGACCGGTCGGAAGCCTGGGTGTCCCAGGTCGAGCGGGGCGTTCGCCGCATCGACCGGATGACGGTCCTGGAGAAGGTCGCCGAGGTCCTCGACGTACCGATCGCCGAGTTGGCCGCCGAGGCGCCGATCGTGGCGTCCGTCGCCGAAGGGGAGACGCCCGGTGCGAGCCGACTGCGGCTCGTCCTCAGCGCGGCGCACTCTTTGAAGGCGATTCTCGGCCGACCGTCACCGCCGGACATCCCCGCCCTGCGGGCCGCCGTCAAGCGGGCCTGGGATCTGACGCACGAAGGCAACTACGCCGACCTGGCCGAACTGCTGGAAGAACTGGTTCCGCGCCTGGAGACAGCCACTCGGGCGGGCACCGACGACGAACGGCCTGAGCTGTTCCGGCTGCTGGCCACGATGTACCACACGTGCAGTGCGGCGCTGGCGAACTCGGGTGAGCCTGAAGCCGCGTGGATCGCGGTCGACCGAGCCGTGGTCGCTGCCGAACGGGCGGGGGACCCGCTGCTGATGGCCGCGGGAGAGTTCCGGCTGTCGATCGTCTTCCTGGGGGCGCGTCACTTCGAACAGGCGGCCCGGGTTTCCGGAAGCGCCGCTGACGCGCTCGCTCCGCTAACCGAGGACGACGAGTTGGGCGCCGTCGCGCTGCGGGGTGCCCTCACCCTCCAGCGGGCCCTTGCCGCGGGCCGGATGAACCGGGCTGACGACGCGTACGCCCACCTTCGCCAGGCGAGGGAGCTGGCCGAGCGTGTCGGTGACGGGCGTAACGACTACAACACGGAGTTCGGGCCCACCAACGTCGCACTCCATGAAGTCGCCGTGGCCGTCGACCTGGGTGATGCCGGGGTGGCCCTGCGGGCCGCGGAGTCCGTGGACGCCTCCGGCCTGTCCTCGGAGCGACAGGCTCGCTTCGGCATCGACCTCGCCAAGGCACACGCTCAGCGCCGCCAGATCGATCAGGCGGTCAACTCCCTGGTCAGGGTGCGCGAACTGCTGCCCGAGATGTTCCGGGCCAAGCCCGCCGTCAAGCAACTGGTGGCCGACCTGCTGGCGATGAGTCCGCTGCCGTCCGATCAGCTTCGGGCGCTCGCCCGGGAGTTGGGCGTACAAGAAATGCGGACTAGTACCTGAAGTACTAGACAGTACTTCCAGTGCGGGTTACTGTGGTGAGTGTCGGCAGGCTCCTCCTCGCATCCGGCAGGGAGGGGTTTGCGGGCATGTGAACGCGCCGACCAGGAAGGCAGACCTGTCCGGCGCGGGAGTGATAGGGCCACGGAAACAGATGTGGCCTGAGCGGGAGGCAGCCCACTCAGGCCGGGTGCGTCTTTGGCATCAACGCTCCTTGAGCGTATCGCGCCCGACCCGTATGCGGTCAACCTCCCCATGTGCACCACTTAGTGATCATTTGCGCCCTCATGTGGGGCGCCGCACAAGGGAGAACAATTTCGTGCGCACGATTCGTGTGGAGACTTCGGCGGCGACGGTCCTGTTGACGGAGGCTCCTGAGCCCAAGGTTCGTGATCGACAGACCGGTGAGATTGCCAAGGACGCTCAGACCGGTGAGAGCTTGATGACGCTCGGGGTCGTGTACATCGAGGACGGTGAGTCGTCGTTGGTGAAGGTCACGGTGCCGGAGAGCGGTATCGCTGACGGGCTGATGCTGGGGGCGCCGGTGTCGTTGCCGGGGTTGGTGGCGCGGCCGTGGGAAAGCGTGTTCAACGGGCAGCAGCGGCACGGCATCGCGTTCCGCGCCGCCGCTGTGATGCCGGCCGCGTTCCCCACCGCGGTGGCGAGTGCCTGATGGTCGACGCCACGACACTGCTGGTCGTGGGTGGTCTCCTCGCCGTGTTCGGCGTCGGGGCCACCTACGCCCGGGCCCGTCATCCGGGCCTGTACTGGTTGGCCGTTGGTCTGCCGATATCGACCGCGCGACTGATCGGGTCGTACGGGTCGGTCATGGAGGCGTGTGGCCTGACCGTGGCGCCTTCCCGGCTGCGGGTGATGGCTGTGCGTGCGACGACTCGGCGGGAGGTGCGGCCGGTTCCGCCGCGTCGGGGGATTCCTCGGCCGACGTCGACGGGGTTACGGCTCCGGCTCCGGCTCGCGCCCGGTCAGGAACCGGCGGACGTGGCCGCGTCGGCGGAGCGGTTGCGGCATGCCTGGGGAGTGCACGCCGTGTACGTGACCACGGTCAAGCCGGGGCTGGTGGAACTGCGGCTGGTCGGCTTCGACGTCCTCAAGCGGGTACGCATGCCACGCAAGCTGGACACGGCCCTGTTGCGGGTGCCGGTGGCGTTGCGGGAGGACGCGACCGCCTTCGTACGGGACTACCGGACCGTTCCCCACGGGCTCACGCTCGGCGCGACGCTGTCAGGCAAGTCCATGTTCCTCCGCCACTTGATCGCTGGGCTGGCGACGCAACCGGTCGCGCTGGTCGGGATCGACTGCAAGCGGGGCGTGGAGCTGGCGCCGTTCGCTCCTCGCCTGTCTGCTCTGGCGACTGATCCGGGTGAGGCGGCGGAGTTGCTGCCCGCGTTGGTGGGGGAGATGGAGGAGCGGTACGACCTGATCAAGACGCGGCAGGGCCTCGCCCCCGGCATCCCTGACGAGGAGATCACCTCCGATATCTGGGGGCTGCCCGAGTCGGAACGCCCGGTGCCGATCGTGCTCGTCGTCGATGAGGTGGCGGAACTGTTCCTCGTGGCCACGCGCAAGGACGAGGAGCGGCGGGATGAGATGGTCACCCACCTCATTCGGCTCGCCCAACTCGGTCGCGCCGCGGGGATGTATCTGGAGGTGTGTGGGCAGCGCTTCGGCGCGGAGCTGGGCAAGGGGGCAACGATGCTGCGGGCCCAGCTCACCGGCCGTGTCTGTCACCGGGTCAACGACGAAGCCTCCGCCAAGATGGCGCTCGGCGACATCGCCCCGGAAGCGGTCGGCGCGGCCTGCACCATCGCCCCCGAACTGCCCGGCCTCGCCGTGGCCGGTGACACCTCGGGCGGCTGGTCCCGCATCCGCACCCCCTACCTCTCCCTCACCGACGCAGCCGCGACCTGCCACGCCTCGGCCCACCTCACCCCCGAACTGCCTGCCCTCAAGCCCTTCCGGCCGGTCGCGCCCGTACCGGTCGCCCCTTCTGCGCCGTCGCTGGTGAAGCCGCAGCCGGCCACCGGCTGATCACACCCCCACCCCCTCGGTCGGCGTGACCGTCTCGCGCCACCTCCCTACCCCCGCCATGCCCGAAACAGGAAGGAGCCCGGCCGTGCGCAACCTGCCCTTCCGCGTCGACGCCGTGTTGGTCCAGGCGGTGATCGCCGCCGCGTTGTCCTTCGCCCACCTTCACGACCTGGCGGTGGCGGCCGGACAGGACGGGTGGAAGGCGTGGGCCTACCCGGTCAGTGTCGACCTGTTGATGGTCGCGGCTTGGCGTCGCCTGCGCTCGGGGCAGTCCAAGACGGTTGCCTGGTGCTGGTTCGTGATCGCGCTCGCCGCGTCGCTGGGCGCGAACGTCGCCACCGCGGGACTCCTCGACATGAACGATGTCCCCGCCTGGCTCCGCATCACGGTCGCCGGCTGGCCCGCCCTCGCCTTCCTCGGCGGAACCCTCCTCGCCCACACCCCCGACCCAAAACCCGCTTCCGCGGAGCCGATCACCGCACCAGAGCCGGTACGCCCGTCTCCCACACCGGCCGTTCCGGCCGCGCTGGTGGAACACGCCCGCAAGGTCGCCACCGCACACCGCGCCCGCACGGGACACCCGCCCGACGCCGCGACCCTTCGGGCCCGGCTCGGAGTCCCCCAACCCATGGCCGACGCCATCACCGCCCGTCTTCGAGAGGAACGATCGCCATGAGTCCGAACCGTCGCTTCCACCGTGTCGTGCGCATCGGGCCCGTCTGGGTCGGCACGTCCTACGACCTCTACGGCCGCGAGAAGCACACCGCCGCCTGTACCGCGCCGCGCTGTGGCTTCTCGACCGACTACGACTCGCGCGCCGCCGCCGAACTCGCCGCCCGCACCCACCGCTGCACCGCCCGCTGAGGAGATGCCCGTGACCGTGAGCCTGCCGCTCGTCTTCGTCCTCGGCGTCGTCGCCTGGGCCGCGATCAAGTTCCTCGGGGTGCGCCTGTGGGTCGCCGTCGTGATCGCCCTCTTCGGCTTCTGGCTCTCCCAGACCTTCTTCGCCCCCGCCATCGAATCGGGGACACGCACGGGCGTCGACATCGTCAACGACCCGGCCACACGCTGACCGGCCTCCCGGGGCGGCCTCGATACCGCCAAGCATCCACCGCCCCGGCAGGCACGCACCCTCCCGACCACTGCACCGCCGAAAGGACAGCTCCATTACTACCGGACGCACACCCGTCCCACTCGCCGAACTCAGCACCCTCGCAACATCCGGCGCCTTACCCGCCCTCGCCCGCCAACTCCAGGGCCTGGGTGGCTGTACGAACCCGGTCCGCCTTGACGGCCATCGCACGGAACACGCCCTCGACACCGCAACCGGGGAGATCGGCCCGCTCCTCCACCGCCTCGACTCCACCCGGCTTCCGGCGGGGAGTCTGCTGGTGCGGTGCAACAACCGCCGCACGACCCGCTGCACCGCCTGCGCGGAGGTCTACCGGCGCGACACCTTCCACCTGATCACCTCCGGCCTCCGCGGCGGCAAAGGCACCCCCGACACGGTCACCGCCCACCCTCGGGTCTTCGCCACCTTCACCGCCCCCGGCTTCGGCCCCGTCCACAACCGCCCGTCGAACCGGCCCACCTGCCGCTGTGGCACCGCCCACACCCCGGATGACCCGGCCTTGGGCACACCGTTGCGCCCGGACGCGTACGACTACGAAGCGGCCGTCCTGTGGAACGCCCACGCTGGCGCACTGTGGCGCCGCTTCACCATCCACCTGCGCAGAGAGGTCGCCAAGCTGGCCGGGCTGACCCAACGGGAGCTGCGCCACCACGCCCGGGTCTCCTTCGCCAAGGTCGCCGAATATCAGAAGCGCGGCGCGGTCCACTTCCACGCCGTCATCCGCCTCGACGGCCCCAACGGTGGCCACACCCCACCCCCGCCCTGGGCGACGGCGGAACTCCTCACCGACGCCATCCACACCGCCACCACCCAAGCCCGCATCACCGGCCCCACCCTCAACGGCCGCACGCACACCTTCGCCTTCGGTGCCCAGCTCGACGTCCGCACGATCCGCGGCGCCGACTTCACCGGTGGCCAAGCTCTGACCGACCGGGCCGTGGCCGCGTACATCGCCAAGTACGCCACCAAAGGTGCCGAAACCGCGACCGGCGCCCTCGACCGCCCGCTGAAGTTCGCCGCCGAACTCGCCCACCTCGACATCACCGACCACGCCCGACAACTGATCCGCACCGCCTGGACCCTCGGCGCCCGCAAAGACCTCGCCCACCTCCGCCTCCGCGCCTGGGCCCACATGCTCGGCTTCCGCGGCCACTTCTCCACCAAGTCGCGCACCTACTCGACCACCCTCGGCGCCCTACGCCACGCCCGCACCCAATGGCGCCACGCACAGAACACCACCGAGCACCCCGAGCAGACCACGTACGTCCTCACTCACTGGACCTACACCGGAACCGGCCTCACCGAAACCGAAACCTGGCTCACCACCACCCTCAGCCCCGCCCCCGGCACGGAAGGAGAACCCACCCGTGGCTAGCCGACGCCTCGCCCCGGTCGGCGCGGTGACGGAACCGCGCCTGCCCGCTCGCTACCTCACCCCTGACGACCTGGTGGGCCTCTTCGAACTGCCCAGCGTCGAGACGGTCTACCAGTGGCGGCGCAAGCGGACCGGACCCCGTGGCTTCCGGGTCGGCCGGCACCTCCGCTTCGACCCGGTCGACGTTCGGGCCTGGGTCGACTCCCAGCGCGGGGAGGTGGCTGCCTGATGGCCGGGCACGTCCAAGACCGCTGGTACGCGGCCAAGGTCGGTTCGGACGGGAAGACCCACAAGGTCAAGACCGAGCGGTACGGCACGGGGATGCGCTACCGCGCCCGTTACATCGGCCCCGACGGGACGGAGAAGTCGAAGAGCTTCCCCGACCGGCAAAAGCGGCTCGCTGACCAGTGGTTGAACGAGACCGAGGCCGACATGGCGCGCGGGCAGTACGTCGACCCCCGTGCGGCCCGGACCACATTCCAGCAGTACGCCGAGAGCTGGGTGCTCCACGCGCCCGATCCGAACACCCAAGCGTCGATGGAGTCGCAACTCCGGTTGCACGCCTTCCCTCACCTGGGCTCGCGCCCGCTCGGCTCCTTCCAGCCCGCCCATATCCGTGACTGGGTGCGGCAGCTCCAAGAAGACGGCGTCCGGGGTTCGTACGCCCGCACCATCTACTCCAACGTGCGGGCCGCGCTCAGCGCCGCCGTGGACGACGGCCATCTTCCTCGGAACCCGTGTGCCGCCCGCTCGGTCCGGCCGCCGACGGTGGATGACAAGCGCGTCGCCCCCTGGACACCGGAACGCGTCTTCGCCGTCCGGGCCGGCATGCCCGAGCGTTACCAAGCCATGGTGGACCTGGGCGCCGGCTGCGGCCTTCGGCAGGGGGAGATCCTTGGTGTGGCCGTCGACGCGGTGGACTTCACGACGAACACGCTGCACGTCATCCAGCAACTGAAGCTCAGCCGGAGCAAGCCCGTGTTCGCACGGCCCAAGGGCGGCAAGCTCCGGGACGTGCCGCTGCCCGGTCCTGTGGCCGACGTACTGCGGGACCACATGAAGCAGTTCCCACCCGTCGAGATCACCTTGCCGTGGAAGGTCGCGGACGGCCCGCCCGTGACCAAGCAGTTGGTTTTCACGGCGCCGCGCGGCGGCCAAGTCTGGCGCACGTCGCTCAACGACGACGCGTGGAAACCAGCCCTCGCCGCCGCCGGGGTGATCCCCGTCCCCGAGCGCGGTCAGCCCTACGCCGAGTCACGCGAGAACGGCATGCACGCCCTCCGCCACTTCTACGCGTCCGTCCTCCTGGACGCGGGGGAGAACATCAAGGCACTCGCCGAGTACCTGGGCCACTCGGACCCGGGCCTGACGCTCCGCGTCTACGCGCACCTCATGCCGTCAAGCCAGGAGCGCACGCGCAAGGCCGTCGCCGCAGTTTTCGACGCGGCCCGGGCCGGGCCGTCCCGCACCTGACGGCCCAGCGACGGCCCCAGCGGACCACCAAGCCCCCTTCCCGCGGAGAACCCGCAGGTAGGGGGCTTGTCCGGTGCCGCTTACTTCTTCTTGCCCTGGTTCTTCACGGCCTCGATCGCCGCCGCCGCAGCAGTCGGGTCGAGGTACGTGCCGCCCGGGTTCACGGGCTTGAAGTCCGCGTCCAGCTCGTACGCCAGCGGGATGCCGGTGGGGATGTTCAGGCCCGCGATGTCCTCGTCGGAGATGCCGTCGAGGTGCTTGACCAGCGCGCGGAGCGAGTTGCCGTGGGCGGCGATCAGGACCGTGCGGCCGGCGAGGAGGTCCGGGACGACGCCGTCGTACCAGTACGGCAGCATCCGGTCGACGACGTCCTTCAGGCACTCGGTGCGCGGACGCGCCTCCGAGGGGATCGTCGCGTAGCGCGGGTCGTCGCTCTGGGAGAACTCCGTGCCGTCCTCAAGCGGCGGCGGCGGGGTGTCGTACGAGCGGCGCCAGAGCATGAACTGCTCCTCGCCGAACTCCGCGAGCGTCTGCGCCTTGTCCTTGCCCTGGAGCGCGCCGTAGTGCCGCTCGTTGAGGCGCCAGGAGCGGTGGACCGGGATCCAGTGGCGGTCCGCGGACTCCAGCGCGAGCTGGGCGGTGCGGATGGCGCGCTTCTGGAGGGAGGTGTGGAGCACGTCGGGCAGCAGCCCCGCGTCCTTCAGCAGCTCACCGCCGCGGACCGCCTCCTTCTCGCCCTTCTCGGTCAGGTTGACGTCCACCCAGCCGGTGAACAGGTTCTTCGCGTTCCACTCGCTCTCGCCGTGGCGGAGGAGGATCAGCTTGTACGGTGCGTCGGCCATGCGTACGAGCGTAATGGACCCCGTGCCGCGCCTGCCCTCCGGGACGCTGCGTGGACGTCGCCCGGACGGTCGCCCGGACGTTTGACGGGAGCCGTCAAATGACTGGCCGGCGGAGCACCGCCTATGTAATGTGCAGTGCTGTACAGAGACACTTACATAGGTGGGGGGACGGATGTCCGTAGTCGGTGGGCGCGCCGCGGCCGTCAGACGGGCCGTGCGGGCGGGGGTCTCGGGGATGCCCCGGGACTTCTGGTGGCTGTGGACGAGCACGCTGGTGAACCGGCTCGGGGCGTTCGTGTCCACGTTCCTGGTGCTGTACCTGACCAACGAGAAGGGGCACTCCGCCGCGTACGCCGGCCTCGTCGTCTCCCTCTACGGGCTCGGCGGCATCGTCTCCTCCCTCGCCGGCGGCGTGATGGCCGACCGGCTCGGCCGCCGGCCCACCCTGCTGATCGCGCAGTCCTCCACCGCGGTCTCCGTCGCGGTGCTCGGCTTCGTGCAGCACCCGGTCGCGATCGCCGCCGTCGCGTGCGTGGTGGGCGCGGCGACCACCGCGTCCCGGCCCGCCGTGCAGGCGATGATGGCGGACATCGTGCCGCCCGAGGACCGCGTCCGCGCCTTCGCCCTCAACTACTGGGCCATCAACCTCGGCTTCGCGATCTCCGCCGTCGCGGCCGGCTTCATCGCCGAGTACAGCTACCTCATCGGCTTCCTGGGCGAGGCCGTGATGACGATGGCCTGCGCGATCCTGATCTTCATCAAGCTGCCGGAGTCCCGGCCGGAGCGGACGGTCGGCGACGGCGCGGACGCTGCGGCGGACGCGGAGGTCAGCCTGCGGACCGTGCTGCGCGACGGGCGCTTCATGGGCGTCGTCGGGCTCTCGTTCCTGATCGCGCTGGTCTTCATGCAGGGCCACACCGGCGTGCCGCTCGCCATGGGCGCCGACGGGATGTCCCCCGCGGACTTCGGCCTGGTGATGGCGCTCAACGGGCTGCTGATCGTCGTCCTCCAGATCCCCGTCACGCACCTGATCGAGCACCGCGACCCGCGCCTCCTGCTGGCCGTCTCCTCGCTGCTCGTCGGGTACGGCTTCGGGCTCACCGCCTTCGCCGGCTCGATCGGCTTCTACGCGCTGACCGTCCTCATCTGGACCCTCGCGGAGATCGTGAACGCGCCCACTCAGACGGGGCTGGTGGTGCGGCTGTCGCCGGTGCACGGCCGCGGGCGCTACCAGGGCGTGTTCAGCGTGACCTGGCCCGTCGCCACCCTGATCGCGCCGCTGATGGCCGGGACGATGATCGACCGGCTGGGGGAGCAGTGGCTGTGGGCGACGTGCGCCGCGCTGGGGACCGTCGCCGGGCTCGGGTACTGGTTGCTGATGCGGAACCTGCCGGCGGCCGAGCCGGTACGGAGCGCGAAGGCCGATCCCACACCCGTCACCACCGAGCCCGTACGCGCAAAGGCCGAGCCCGTACCGGCCGCGACCGAGCCCGTACGCACCGCGGAGCCCACCGCCTGACAGCCGTACGCACGCATACGGAGCCGTACGACGAAGGGCCCGCCGGTCACCGACCGGCGGGCCCTCCCCGTATGCGTACGCCCCACGGCGTACGTACGTCCCGCGCTTCAGCCGCAGCCGCCGCCGCACTGGCACGGCGACCCCGACTGGCAGCCGCAGCCGCAGCCCGAGCCGCAGCCGCACGCACCGAGCAGCGGCAGTCGGCGTGCGTCGGCGGTCACTTCGGCGAATCGTTCCTGCTGGGGTTCCGGAGTGGGGGACTCAGCCATGTGTTCCTCCTCATCGGCAGACCTCGTCGGCGAACCGGGGGCGTGCCCGCGCACGACGTGTGCCTCGTACCGCCCCTCGGCCAATTCCACGCCCACCGCGGGCGGCGCATCAACAGCGCGTCGAGGCACTCGCACCCGCCGTGACCGATTCGCGCGCCGGGGGTCCGAGCAACACGGTCCCCTGAGGTCTCCTCGGGCCCCCTATGCCCCTTCCACCTGCGTCGTCGGCTGGAGCTCGTCCGCGTGCTCACCCGTCACCAGGTACACCACGCGCTTCGCCACCGACACCGCGTGGTCGGCGAACCGCTCGTAGTAGCGGCCCAGCAGCGTCACGTCGACCGCCGTCTCGATGCCGTGCTTCCACCGGTCGTCCATCAGGTGCTGGAACAGCGTGCGGTGCAGCAGGTCCATCTCGTCGTCGTCGGTCTCCAGCTGGAGCGCCAGGTCGACGTCCTTGGTGATGATCACCTCGCCCGCCTTCGCCATCAGGCGCTGCGCCAGCTGACCCATCTCCAGGATCGTGGCCTGGAGGTCGCGCGGCACCGGCGACTCGGGGAACCGCAGCCGCGCCAGCTTCGCCACGTGCTGCGCCAGGTCGCCCGAGCGCTCCAGGTCCGCGCTCATCCGCAGCGAGGTCACCACGATCCGCAGATCGGTCGCGACCGGCTGCTGTCGCGCCAGCAGGGCGATGGCCCGCGCCTCCAGGTCGTGCTGGAGGTCGTCGACCTTCTGGTCGGCGGCGATCACGCTCTCGGCCAGCTTCAGATCCGCGTCGAGCATCGCCGTCGTGGCGCGCCCTATCGCCGATCCGACCAGTTTGGCCATGTCGACCAGGCCCTCGCCGATCGAGTCCAGTTCCTCGTGGTACGCGTCCCGCATGGAGTTCCCTCTCTACAGTGAACGGGGTCCGGGTGGGGCTCTCGGACCCCCACGCTCCCACGTTCGGCGGCCAAGGCGTCGCGCCCCGCCCTCCCAAATGAACCGGCCCCGTCCCCTCGGTGAACTCTGGGCGACGAGTGCCGGCGGAACGGTGATCGACGGGGACCACCGTCCGGACCGTGCCTAATCTGGATGCATGGACGTGAACGCGGCGGTCGCCGCAGCGGCGGCGATCGCCGGTCTGCTGACTGGTGTCTTCGCCGTGCTCGCGTTCCGCTGGAGCGAACGCGAGCAGCGCAGGCCCACCAGGTCCTCGCTGCACACCGACGCCGTGCTGCCGCCCGGAGTGGACACGGTGCTCTCCGTGCTGCGCTCCTCGGCGGTCGTCCTGGACGAGGCCGACGCGGTGGTCAAGGCGAGCTCGGCGGCGTACGCGCTGGGACTGGTACGTGGCGGAAAGCTGACGGTGGACGCCATGCTCCAGATGGCCCGTGACACCCGCCGCGACGGCGAGATACGACAGGTCGAGCTGGACCTGCCGCGCCGGGGCGCCGGCCGCGGCGAGGCCCTCGCGGTCTCCGCCCGCGTCGCCCCGCTCGGCTCCCGCCTCGTGCTGCTGCTCGTCGAGGACCTCACCGAGGCCCGTCGCATCGAAGCCATCCGCCGGGACTTCGTCGCGAACGTCAGCCACGAGCTGAAGACCCCCGTCGGGGCGCTCTCGCTGCTCTCCGAAGCGGTCATGGACGCCTCCGACGACCCCGAGGCGGTCTCCCGCTTCGCGGGGCGCATGCAGATCGAGGCGATGCGGCTGAGCAATCTCGTCCAGGAGCTGATCGACCTCTCGCGCGTCCAGTACGACCACCCCCTCCAGGACCCGGAGCCGGTCCGGGTGGACGAACTGGTCGCCGAGGCGGTCGACCGCTCGCGGCAGCCCGCCACCGCCAAGAACATCACCATGGCCTCGGGCGGCACCGCCGGGCTGTACATCTGGGGACACCGGGGCCAGCTCGCCGCCGCCCTCGGCAACCTCGTCGAGAACGCCGTCAACTACTCACCGGCCCGCACCCGGGTCGGCATCTCCGCCCGCCGCGTACCCGCGCAGGGCGGCAGCATGATCGAGATCGCCGTCACCGACCAGGGCATCGGCATCTCGGAGAAGGACCGCGAACGGGTCTTCGAACGCTTCTACCGCGTCGACCCCGCCCGCTCGCGCGCCACCGGGGGCACCGGCCTCGGCCTGGCGATCGTCAAGCACGTGGCCGCCTCGCACGGCGGGGAGGTCACGGTGTGGAGCTCCGAGGGTCAGGGCTCCACCTTCACCCTGCGGCTCCCGGAAGCGGGCGCCACGCGGGACCGATCCCCCACCGGCACGACCGCCGGCTCACCCACCGGCCCGGATCTCGCCGCCGACTTGGACGACGTCGACGACCGGCCCACCCCAACCGATCCGAACACCGAGATCCCAGCCCCGGAGGTCCTTCCGTGACCCGAGTGCTCGTCGTCGAGGATGAGGAATCATTCAGCGACGCCCTGTCCTACATGCTCCGAAAAGAGGGCTTCGAGGTCGCCGTGGCGTCCACCGGCCCCGATGGACTCGACGAGTTCGAGCGCAACGGCGCCGACCTCGTCCTCCTCGACCTGATGCTGCCCGGGCTCCCCGGCACGGAGGTCTGCCGCCAGCTGCGGGGCCGTTCGAACGTCCCCGTCATCATGGTGACCGCGAAGGACAGCGAGATCGACAAGGTCGTGGGCCTGGAGATAGGGGCCGACGACTACGTCACCAAGCCCTTCTCCTCCCGGGAGCTGGTCGCCCGGATCCGCGCGGTGCTGCGCCGCCGCGGCGAGCCGGAGGAGGTCGCACCGGCGGCGTTGGAGGCCGGGCCGGTGCGGATGGACGTCGACCGGCACGTGGTCACCGTCTCCGGCGGCAAGGTCGACCTGCCGCTGAAGGAGTTCGACCTGCTGGAGATGCTGCTGCGCAACGCGGGCCGGGTGCTGACCCGGATGCAGCTGATCGACCGGGTCTGGGGCGCGGACTACGTCGGGGACACCAAGACCCTGGACGTGCACGTCAAGCGGTTGCGCGCCAAGATCGAGCCGGACCCGGGTGCCCCGCGCTACCTGGTCACGGTCCGGGGCCTCGGCTACAAGTTCGAGCCGTAAGCCGTAAGCCGCGGCCGTGAGCCGCACGTCGCTGTCGTACGCGCGGAACGACGAGGGCGCCCCACCGGATGACCGGTGGGGCGCCCTCGTTGCGTCGTGGCGTACGGCCGACTCAGCCCGCGGGGGTCTCCGAGCCCTGCTCGGACCCGGTGCCGCCCTCGTTGTCGCCCTGGCCGTCGCCCGTGCCGTTCTCGTTCCCGGCCGGCGTGCCGTCCTGACCGTCGGGCTGGCCCGACTGGTCCTGCGACTTCTCCTCGTCCTTCTTCGCCGGGTCCTGGCCCTCGCCGCCGGGCTCGCCGGACGGCTTCGGGGCGGCCGTGGCCGGCGGCTGACTGCTCGGGCCGAACTTCACGTAGTCCGCGGTCGCCGGCACGACGAACGACTCCAGCGTGATGTCGCCGGTCTTGCTCAGCTTGAAGACGACGTTCTGGACGCCGCCGATCTTCTTCGTCAGCGCGTCGCCGTTGTCAATGACCGCGGACGCGTTGCCCTTGCCGCCGATCACGACGGAGCCCAGCGCGGGCACGGTGACCGGGCCCGAGCCGCCGGCGGCGGTGAGCTTCACGGTGCCCGCGCCGTCCGGCAGGGTGATCGAGTCCAGGGTCTCGTCTTCCTGGCCCTTGTTGAAGACCGTCGCGGAGACGACCGCGGGCCCGGACTCCCCGGCCTTCGGCTGGGTGATCACATTGGCGTTCTGGATGCTGATGCTGTCGACGGTCGCCGCTGCGGTGTCCGGCTTGATCCCGAGGGTCTGCGCGTTGTTGCCGGCGCCACACGCGGTGAGCGCGGTGAGCGACAGCGCGACGGCGGTCACGGCGAGGGCACCGCGTCGAAGGCGAGTAGCGCCCCCGGACGGAGTAAGGGGGAGGCTCACGGCGGCGGCATCTCCTTGCACGTACGGATCCGACTGGTGGACGGTCCTGCTGGGTCCTGCACGACCCGGCTGGTGCCGGGCCGGTGACCGAACCGGCGCAATAGCGGCCGGGACCGCGTCAGTTCGCAGTACCGGCCGGGCCAGGTCAGTCGGCCTCAGATTACAGAGCCCCTGCTCCGGGCTTGCACCCGACCCGCCCCTTACGGGCCCTTCACCCCCCGCGCCGCCCTTCGCGCCGCCCGCGCACGCCCCTTCGTGCGCGCCCGGCGGGATGAGGTGTTCGCGCCTTCGACGTTCGATTCGAAGTGACGTTTCGCGCGGCGTTCACATAAGTGCGGCGGTCAATGGTGATCAATTTCCTGGAGATCCGCATTGATTACCGGGGGTCAAACCGAGCCAATCGAAGATCAATTCCGGATTCTCGACCGACGTCCGTCCGTACGGGTGACCGATGCCCGAACGGAGTACGGGAAGTTCACCGTCAAGAACCAGGCAAATCGGGACGTTCAGTCACGTCGGGGGGCGTCGCACCTGGTGCGACGGGCGGGTTTCCGGCCGTCCGTACAGCGGCTCCGACCTGCGAATACCCTGTTCCGCAAGCCGCCCGCAGCACGTTCCCGGCGCTGTTGTCAAGCCCCGAGATATGCCCTGACCTGCGAAAACGCCATTCAGAAGAAGCCGTATCCGTGTTACCCTGGATAGCCACGGAAGGGGTACCTGTCACATGACGTTCAAGGTTGGCGACACCGTGGTCTATCCCCATCACGGGGCCGCGCTGATCGAGGCCATCGAAACTCGCCAGATCAAAGGCGTGGACAAGACCTACTTGGTGCTCAAGGTCGCCCAGGGCGACCTGACGGTTCGCGTGCCGGCGGACAATGCGGAGTTCGTGGGCGTACGCGACGTGGTCGGTCAGGACGGGCTCGACCGGGTCTTCGAGGTGCTCCGCGCACCGTATGCCGAAGAGCCGACGAACTGGTCCCGTCGCTACAAGGCGAATCTCGAAAAGCTCGCCTCCGGCGATGTCATCAAGGTCGCCGAAGTGGTGCGTGACCTGTGGCGTCGTGAGCGCGAGCGCGGACTGTCCGCGGGTGAGAAGCGCATGCTCGCGAAGGCCCGCCAGATCCTGGTGAGCGAACTCGCCCTCGCGGAGAACACCAACGAAGACAAGGCCGAGGCGCTGCTCGACGAAGTCCTCGCGTCCTGACGCGTCCGCGCTGCCCGATCCGCTGACCTCCCCGATCCGATCCGGTCCGACCGAATCACTTCGGCCCGATGGATCCTTCGATCCGCTCGGTCCGACGCGCTTCGCTCGGTCTTTCGAATCTTCGTCCCTCCGGTCCTCCGGCTCCTCCGGAAGGCCCTCAGGCCGTCCGGAAGGTCGTACGGACGCGGACAGCAGGCCGCACGCACAACTGCCGCGGTGCCCGTTGACATGATGTGATCCCCTTTTGATCACTGACCTGTTGCCGGGCACTGCGGCATGTTCGTCTACTGTCACAGGGAACCTGCCCCAGTGGTGTGCCGGGCCCGGGCGGCTGGCGCAGACCATCGTCACGGAAGGGTCCGTCAAGGCGTCGCGCCCGGCACGCTCTGGCCATACCCATGTCGGCCGAGGAAACAAACCTGCCGGAGTGCAACCGATGTCAGACGAATCGCTCTCGCCCCGCACCGCAGCGGTGATCCCGGCCGCCGGCCGGGGCGTGCGGCTCGGTCCCGGCGCCCCCAAGGCGCTGCGTACGCTCAGCGGCACGCCCATGCTCGTGCACGCCGTACGGGCCATGGCGGCGTCCAACGCCGTCTCCCTCGTCGTGGTCGTGGCCCCGCCCGACGACGCCCAGGGCGTGAAGACGCTCCTGGCCGACCTCGCCCTGCCGGAGCGCACGGAAGTCGCGGTCGTCCCCGGCGGCGAGACCCGCCAGGAGTCCGTGCGCCTCGGCCTCGCGGCAGTCCCCGAGGACATCACCGTCGTCCTCGTGCACGACGCCGCCCGCCCGCTGGTGCCGGTCGACACGGTGGACGCCGTGATCGAGGCCGTACGGGACGGGGCGCCCGCCGTCGTCCCGGCGCTGCCGCTCGCGGACACCGTCAAGGAGGTCGAGCCGCGGGGGAAGGGCGAGCCGGAGCCGGTCGTCGCCACCCCCGAGCGGGCCCGGCTGCGCGCCGTGCAGACCCCGCAGGGCTTCGACCGCGCCACCCTGCTGCGGGCGCACACCGCCGTCGCCGCCGAAGGCGAGGGCGCCACCGACTGCGCCGGCATGGTCGAACGGCTCGGCGAGCCGGTCGTGGTCGTGCCCGGCCACGAGGAGGCGTTCAAGGTGACCCGTCCCCTCGACCTCGTGCTCGCCGAGGCCGTGCTCGCCCGCAGGAGGGCCAACGATGGCTTCTGACCCGACCCCGCCCGTGTCGCCGCTGCTGCCGCTGGTCGGCATCGGCACGGACGTCCACGCCTTCGAGCCCGGTCGCGAGCTGTGGTGCGCCGGCCTGCGGTGGGAGGGCGAGAGCGCCGGGCTCGCCGGGCACTCCGACGGCGACGTGGCCGCCCACGCCGCCTGCGACGCCCTCTTCTCCGCCGCCGGAGTCGGCGACCTCGGCGCCCACTTCGGCACCGACCGCCCCGAGTGGTCCGGCGCGTCCGGCGTCACCCTGCTGACCGAGGCGGCCCGGATCGTCCGCGCCGAGGGCTTCACCATCGGCAACGTCGCGATCCAGGTCATCGGCGTCCGCCCGAAGATCGGCAAGCGGCGGGCGGAGGCGCAGCAGGCGCTCGGCGCCGCGGTCGGCGCGCCGGTCTCCGTCTCGGGGACCACGACGGACGGACTCGGTCTGACGGGCCGTGCCGAAGGGCTGGCGGCGATCGCGACCGCGGTCGTGTTCCGCACCGGAGCCTGAGCGCCCGAACGGGGCCTGAGCGCCCGAACGGGCGGTCCGCCGCCCGGCTCGCGGGTGTTCACGCACCGGCAATGGACGGACAGAAATATCCCGCGGTGTGGCGTGGTTCACGTGGCGGGTACGGGTAACCGGCGTACCCCTCTTCACTTCGCGTCGTGAACCAGGAAGGCACCTCCATGTCGGCTCAGTCTGCTCAGCTCTCGGAGAAGCTCAAGGAACTGCTCGACGGCCCCGTGTTCGTGAACATCGCCACCATCCAGCCCGACGGCAGCCCCCAGGTGTCACCGGTGTGGGTGAAGCGGGACGGGGACGACCTGCTGGTCTCGACGACGGTCGGCCGCCAGAAGGAGAAGAACCTGCGGCGCGACCCCCGGATCACGGTCGTCGTCCAGCCCTTCGACGCCCCCTACACGTACGCCGAGATCCGCGGCAGCGTGGAGCTGACCACCGAGGGCGGCCAGGAGCTCATCGACGAGCTGGCGCTGAAGTACACCGGCAAGACGTACGCCGACTTCAACCCCACGGCCGTCGACGACGCGCCCCGGGTGGTCGTCCGCATCACCCCGCGCAAGGTCGTCGGCTCGATCTGACCGCCCGCGCCCCGGCGCCCGCCCCGCTCGGGCCGGTGGCCGGGGCGCTCTCGTCGATAGGCGTCCGTGACCGGCGGGGGCGCCGGGCACGGCCGTGCGCCCACTACCCTGGGGGGGTGACTATTCGGCTGTACGACACCAGCGCCCGGCAGATCCGTGACTTCTCCCCGCTCAAGCCGGGCTGCGTCTCGATCTACCTCTGTGGTGCGACCGTGCAGGCCGCCCCGCACATCGGGCACATCAGGTCGGGCCTGAACTTCGACATCATGCGCCGCTGGTTCGCCTACCGCGGCTACGACGTCACGTTCATCCGCAACGTGACCGACATCGACGACAAGATCATCCAGAAGTCGGCGGACCAGAACCGCCCCTGGTGGTCCATCGGTTACGAGAACGAGCGTGCGTTCAACGCGGGCTACGACGCGCTCGGCTGCCTGCCCCCGACCTACGAACCGCGGGCCACGGGCCACGTCCCCGAGATGATCGAGATGATGCGCGGGCTGATCGAGCGCGGCCACGCGTACGCCGCCGAGGGGAACGTCTACTTCGACGTGCGGTCCTTCCCGGACTACCTGAGCCTCTCCCACCAGGACATCGACGAGCTGCGCCAGCCCTCCGGCGAGGGCGAGACCGGCAAGCGCGACCCGCGCGACTTCGCGCTGTGGAAGGCCACCAAGCCCGGCGAGCCCGACTGGGAGACCCCCTGGGGCCGCGGTCGCCCCGGCTGGCACCTGGAGTGCTCCGCGATGGCGCACAAGTACCTGGGCGAGGCCTTCGACGTCCACGGCGGCGGGCTCGACCTGGTCTTCCCGCACCACGAGAACGAGATCGCGCAGGCCAAGGCGTACGGCGACGAGTTCGCCCGCTACTGGGTGCACAACGCCTGGGTCACCATGGCCGGCGAGAAGATGTCCAAGTCCCTGGGGAACTCGGTCCTCGTCTCCGAGATGGTCCAGCGCTGGAAGCCCATCGTCCTGCGCTACTACCTGGGCACCCCGCACTACCGCTCCATGATCGAGTACAGCGAGGCCGCGCTGGACGAGGCGTCCGCCGCCTTCGGCCGGATCACCGGCTTCCTGACCCGGGTCTGCGAGAAGGCGGGCACGACCATCGAGCCGGCCCCCGAGGTCCCGCTCGCCTTCGCCGAGGCGATGGACGACGACCTGGGCGTCCCGCAGGCCCTCAGCGTCATCCACACCACCGTCCGCCAGGGCAATTCGGCGCTCGCCGCGGACGACAAGGAGACCGCGATCGCCCGCGCCGCCGAGGTGCGCGTGATGCTCGGGGTCCTCGGACTCGACCCGCTCGACGCGCAGTGGGTCGGCGATGCCGAGGAGGGCGAGGACCTGCACGGCGCGGTCGACAGCCTCGTACGACTGGTGCTCCAGCAGCGCGAGGCGGCCCGTGCCCGCAAGGACTGGGCCACCGCGGACGGGATCCGCGACCAGCTCCAGCAGTCCGGCCTGGTCATCGAGGACGGCCCGGACGGGCCGCGGTGGACCCTCGGCCAGCGCTGAGTCGTCGCAGGTGACGTGCCGCTCGCACCCGCGAGCGGCACACTTGCGTACGTACGCTTGACAGAGACCGAAGACAGTTTTTCGCAGCAGAAGCAGGAAGCAGACAGCCATGGCCGGGAACAGCCAGCGCAGGAACCGCCGCACGTCCAACAAGAAGGGCGCGCAGGTCGGCAGCGGTGGCCAGCGTCGCCGCGGCCTGGAGGGCAAGGGCCCCACTCCGCCCGCATCCGCCCGCAAGGGCCACGTCAAGAACCGCGTCGCCAACGCGAAGGCCAGGCAGCAGTCCGGCCAGCGCAGGCCGGTCGCCCGGCGCGGCGGCAAGGGCGCGTCCGAGATGGTCGTGGGCCGCAACTCGGTCTTCGAGGCGCTGCGCGACGGAGTGCCCGCGTCCACCCTGTACGTCCAGCAGTTCATCGAGAACGACGAGCGGGTCCGCGAGGCCATCCACCTCGCCACCGCGCGCGGCAACCTCCACATCATGGAGGCCCCGCGCCCCGAGCTGGACCGGATGACGGGCGGGCTGAACCACCAGGGGCTGGTGCTCCAGGTCCCGCCGTACGAGTACGCGCACCCCGAGGACCTGGCGGCAGCCGCCTTCGACGACGGCGAGGACCCGCTGATCGTCGCGCTCGACGGGGTCACCGACCCGCGCAACCTGGGCGCCGTCGTGCGTTCGGTCTCCGCCTTCGGCGGCCACGGCGTGGTCGTGCCGGAGCGCCGGGCCGCGGGCATGACCGCCGGCGCCTGGAAGACCTCGGCGGGCACCGCGGCCCGCACCCCGGTCGCCCAGGCCACCAACCTCACCCGCGCCCTGGAGTCGTACCAGAAGGCCGGGCTGACGGTCGTCGGGCTCGCGGCGGACGGCGAGCACGACATCAGCCAGCTCGACGCGCTCGAAGGCCCGGTCGTCATCGTCATCGGCAGCGAGGGCAAGGGGCTGTCCCGGCTGGTCGGCGAGACGTGCGACTTCCTCGTGCGCATCCCGATGCCGGGCGGCGCGGAGTCGCTGAACGCGGGCGTCGCGGCGGGCGTCGTGCTGTACGAGGCGGCCAAGCGCCGCGCCTGACGCGGGAGGCCGACCGGCGAGCACCGCGGCCGGTCGGCCGTTCCTGATCGGGTGATGCTGCGACACGCCCGGCGCGGCGCGCTTGCGCCGGGCGCCGCGCACCCTCCCCGGCGCTCTCACCTGGGCTTGACGGGCCTCGGACACATCAGGGGCGTCAGGGCAGTGTCCTAACACGATGTCACTCGGTTAGATGAGCGTGGACACCAGAAAGCCCGGGCCCGGGTTCGACGATCAGCCTGCACTGAGCATGGTGAAGGTGCACTCCGACCCCGCGCAGGTCATCGTGAACCACGCCAGCTTCCGGGTGCAGCTCGCCCCGAGCGCGCGCCCCCGCCCCGCGCGTCCCGCGCCGGGCGGTGCCCGCGGCCCGGCCGCCCGCCGGCGCACCCCCGTGGTGTGGAGCGGCCGGTCGGCGCCCGGTGACACCGCCGCGTCCGGTCTGCTCCAGGCCGTGCGCGACACCGCCGCCGCCACGACGGTCCTGCCCGCCGCCGGGGGCACCGCGACCGCGACGGTCGAGCGCGGGTCGTACCACGGTGACGGTCACGCCGGTACGACGACGCAGGTCATCCCGCGCGTCGAGGCCGACGTCGACACCGCCCCCACCCCGCTGCTGCCCCCCATGCGCCAGGCCGTCGGCGCGTACGACTCCCACCCGTCGTACCCCGCCGCCGACGGCTACGGGCCGGACACGGAAGAGCTGGACGAGACGGTCACCGCCGGACGCTCCCAGCGCCACGGCAACGACGCGGTCAGGCACGCGTACTACCCCGGCCGTCGGATGCACCTGGGCGTGGTGCTGCTGCCGCTGCGGGTCTTCCTCGGCTTCATCTCCATCTACGCCGGCATGGGCAAGCTCTGCGACCCCGTGTACTTCGACGGCGGCGAGCGCGGCTCGATGGTGAAGTGGCTCAACTCGCTGCACCCCTGGGCGCTGGCCGAGCCGCTGCGGGACTTCGCGCTCTCGCACCCCGTCGGCGCGGGGCTGACCGTCGCGTTCCTCCAGGTCGTGGTGGGCGTGCTGACGGTGCTGGGCCTGTGGCAGCGGATCGCGGCCGGTGTCGGGGTGCTGCTGTCGGCGGCGCTGCTGCTCACGGTGAGCTGGAAGACCGTGCCCGCGTACGACGCCCCGGACATCATCTACCTGGCCGCCTGGTCGCCGCTGATCATCGCCGGTGCGCCGGTGTACTCGGTCGACGGCCACCTGGCGAGCGAGGCGTGGCGGCGGCTCGGGCCGCGCTCCGAGCTGTGGGAGCTGCGCCGGCGCGTGCTGCGGCGCGGCGGGCTGGTGGCCGCGGTGGTCGTCGGTCTGACGCTGTTGATCGGCTCGGTGCTCGGCGGGGCGGTGCGCTCCACCGAGATGGTCACCGTCCCCGGGCCGAACCAGGACCCGACGAACCACCTGCCGGGCTCGCCGCTGCCGCAGGACCGGCCGAGCGGCGGGCGCACCTCCGCGGGGCCGAACGGCGGGAGCGAGAAGCCGTCGCCGTCCGCGAGCCGCAGCGAGGAGCCGAAGGAGAAGGCGTCCCCGACGGCGGGGACGAACAGCCCGGCGCGGGAGTCGGGCCGGACGGCGGAGCAGCCCAGCCAGACGCAGGGCACGACGGGCGGGCAGGAGGCCCCGCGCTCGGCGCCGGAGGCGCCCCCCGCGGCGTCGTCGGGCCCGGCCTCCACAGGCGGCGGCAGCGGCGGTACGAGCAGCGGCGGCTCGTCGGGCGGCAGTTCGGACGGCGGTTCGTCCGGTGGCGGGTCGACGGGCGGCGGCTCGTCGAGCGGCGGCCGGGTGATCGGCGGCCTGCTGGGCTGAGCCCGTGCCGTAACCCCTCCCTACGTCTTCGGGGCGCTCAGTGGATGAGCGCCCCGAAGGCGTTTCGTTGCTCGGTCTGCGTACGGACGGTGCGTCAGGAGCCCTGGGCGGCCAGTTCCTTGGCCGCCTCGGTGAGGTCCTTCGCCGTGTCGATGGCGCGCCAGTACGCGCCCTGGGGCAGCGGGAAGCCGGCCAGTCGGCGCTCTCGGGCCAGCCCGGGGAAGGTGGTGCGCTCGTGGTCGCCGACGGTCGGCAGCAGCTCGCTGAAGGCCGAGGAGAAGACGTACACGCCCGCGTTGATGAGGAACGGCGACGGCGGGGATTCGATGAAGTCCGTGATGTGCCCGAAGGCGTCCGTCTCGACGGCGCCCCAGGGGATCCGGGGGCGGGCGAGGGCGAGGGTCGCGGTGGCGTCGCGCTCGGTGTGGAACGCGGCCATGTCGCGCAGCGAGAACCGGGTCCAGATGTCGCCGTTGGTGGCGTACCAGGGCTGGTCCGGGTGGGGCAGGTGGGCCGCCGCGTACTTGAGTCCGCCGCCGCGGCCGAGCGGTTCCGTCTCGATGACGGTGGTGACCTTGACCGGCAGGTCAGCCGAGTCCAGCCACTTCTGGAGCACTTCGGCGAGGTGGCCGCAGGAGACGACGACGTCGGTCACTCCCTCGGCGGCCAGCCACGACAGCTGATGGCCGATGATCGGGGTCCCGGTTCCGGGGATCTCGACCATCGGCTTGGGGCGGTCGTCGGTGTACGGGCGCAGCCGCGACCCCTGGCCGCCCGCCAGGATCACGGCCTGCGTCGGATACGTGGGCATATGCATGCCCCGAACGATATGCGGCGCGCGCCGTTGCGGAAGGGGGTGGGCGGCGCGACGGGCTGACGGCTGCGGTGTCGGCGGTCAGACGCCCTGCGCCTGCTGCACGACGCCGGAGGCGAAGGAGGTGTCGCAGACCGGCTTGGAGTACGTCTGGGCGCGGGTGGGGCCGAAGCGCTCGACGGCGGCGCGGCCGAGGTCGCGGGCGATCGACATGCAGTGCTTGGCGAGGGAGGGCCGCGCCTCGACCTCGCGCTGGAGCTGGGTGAGGACGACGCCCGGGTCCTTCTCCTGGAGCTCCGCGAGCAGCCGGTCGCGCAGCACGTCCTGCGCGGGGCGCGGCTCGGCGCGCACGGAGACGTTCTGGGAGGACGCGGTGAGCATCTGGGAGGACTCGGCGGGCTGTCCGGCCCAGGGGACGCTGGTGACCGCGAGGGTTCCGGAGAGCACCAGGACGACGGGCAGGACGAGGGCGAGGGAGCGGCCGATGCGGCGGGCTGAGTGGGTCACGCGAGGAGCGTAGCGGCCGGTGATGATTTGGCGACATTTAGTCACCCCCTCGGGGGATCGTTCTGGGAAGCCTTTCGAATTGGCCGTTGACGCAAGGCGGCCAAAGCGCGCGAAACGGCCCCGGGGAGCCCGGGGCCGTTCGGTGTGGATGCGGTGGTGCGTCAGTCCGTGAGGCGCTCGCCGGTCGAGGTGGCGAAGACGTGGATCTCACCGGGCCGCGGCACGACGTGCAGCTTGGCGCCCTTCTCCGGCACGGAGCGGCCGCCGACGCGGACGACCAGGTCCTTGTCCTCGCCGTCGACGTTGGCGGAGCCGTACACGAAGCCGTCGGAGCCCAGCTCCTCGACGACGTTCACCAGCACGGCGAGACCGGCCGGGGCGTCATCGGAGTCCTTGGTGAGGGACTTGGCGGCGGCGCCGTTGTGCTCGACGACGTCGAAGTGCTCGGGGCGCACGCCGACGGTGACGGTGGTGTCACCGCGGTCGGCGGCGGCGGTGAGCGCCTCGCGGGAGACCGGGACGACGCTGTTGCCGAACTTCACGCCGCCGTCGGTGATCGGGACCTCGACGAGGTTCATCGCGGGGGAACCGATGAAGCCGGCGACGAAGAGGTTCGCGGGCTTGTCGTACATGTTCCGCGGCGAGTCGACCTGCTGGAGCAGACCGTCCTTGAGCACGGCGACGCGGTCGCCCATGGTCAGGGCCTCGGTCTGGTCGTGCGTCACGTACACGGTGGTGATGCCCAGGCGCCGCTGGAGCGAGGCGATCTGGGTACGGGTGGAGACGCGGAGCTTGGCGTCGAGGTTGGACAGCGGCTCGTCCATGAGGAACACCTGCGGCTCGCGCACGATGGCGCGCCCCATCGCGACGCGCTGCCGCTGACCGCCGGAGAGCGCCTTGGGCTTGCGCCCCAGGTACTCGGTGAGGTCGAGGATCTTCGCGGCCTCTTCGACCTTCGCGCGGATCTCGCTCTTGTTGACCCCGGCGATCTTGAGCGCGAAGCCCATGTTGTCGGCGACGGTCATGTGCGGGTACAGCGCGTAGTTCTGGAACACCATGGCGATGTCCCGGTCCTTGGGCGGCAGGTGCGTCACGTCCCGATCGCCGATGCGGATCGCTCCGCCGTTGACGTCTTCGAGCCCCGCGAGCATGCGCAGCGAGGTGGACTTGCCACAACCGGAGGGACCGACGAGGACGAGGAACTCACCGTCCGCGATCTCGATCTCCAGCTGGTCGACGGCGGGCTTGGTGCCGCCCGGGTAGATGCGGGTGGCCTTGTCGAAGGTCACGGTAGCCATGGTGGCGTTTCCCTTCACCGGCAGGAACGTGCCGGACGATCCGAGTAAAGGATTGGTGTAGTCCACTGCTGCGAACTGCTGGTGACGCTACCTGGCGTTCTTCGTTCTGTCAGTAGCGGTGGGGATACGAAAATCCGCGGAGGGGGCGGGTGGGGGTGCGGTTACACTGCTGGGGCTGCCTCCTTAGCTCAGCTGGCCAGAGCAACGCACTTGTAATGCGTAGGTCGTCGGTTCGAATCCGACAGGGGGCTCTTTTCATGCCCAGGTCAGGACGGCTCTGACCTGGGCATTCTTCGTCAGCGGACGCGGCGGCGGCGTCGTGCGCGAGCGGTGCGGGTGTCGGTGGTCTCAGTCGTGGTCTCAGTGGGGCCTTGAGGCGGGGGCATGAAGGTGTCGCCGATGCGCTTCATGGCGTCGCGGGTGAGGGTGGAGCGGCCCTTCACGTAGCGGCGGGTCTGGCTGATCTGGGTGTGCCGCAGGATCTCCATGATCGTGGGCATGTCGACACCCAGTTCGTTGAGGATGGTGCCCGCGGTGTGGCGGCTGCCGTCGTACAGCCGACGGTCATCAATCCCGGCTTCGGCGAGGAGTTCCTTGAACTCCTCCCAGTCCTGGCGGGGGTCGAGCGGCCGGCCGTCGGGGCGGGCGAACACGACGTCGTGTTCCTCCCACAGTTCGCCCGCCGCGGCTTTGGCCTCCTCCTGCTGGGCCCGATGCTCCAGGAGGTAGGGGATGTACGGCGGCGGGATGGGGACGGGGTTGCGGCTCTTCTTGGTCTTGGGGCGGGTGAAGGCGAGCCCGCCCTTTTGGCGCTCGGGGCAGGTGCTGGCGTGCCGGGTGCAGCCCGGCGGACAGGGCTTGGGACAGCCGCGCTTGTAGCCCTTGTGGCGGGTGCAGTTGTCGGGGCACGGGTCGAAGCGGTGGCGCGGCCCGCCGCAGGCGTGCGGGTCGGTGCAGCCGTGCTGCCAGGTGAGGCGCTGGAGTTGCCACTGCGGGTGGAAGAGCTCGTTCTCCAGGTCGACGTACTTCCAGCGCAGTCCCAGGGTTTCCCCTTGTCGGAAGCCCACGCCGACGCCGACGATCCAGCGCATGAAGGTAGGGCGCTTGGCCGCCGCCTCCAGGAACGCGCGGGCTTCTTCCTGGGTGAACGGGTTCGTTTCGGTCTCGTCGAGGCTCGGAGGGTCCACCAGCGTCGCGACGTTCTCAGAGATCATCCGGCGGCGGTGGGCGATCTTCAGCGCGCGGGACAGGATGCGGTGCACCTTCAGCACGTGGGAAGGCGCGTGGCCCTCGTCCAGCATGACGCGGTACATCCGCTCCAGGTGCTCGGGCCGCAGCTTGTCCAGCCGGTGCTGTCCGATTCCGGGGACGATGTCGTTGCGGGTCTTGGACCAGTAGTCGTCCAGCGACCGCGGCCGGAGCTTCAGACTTGCGATGTCGGTGAGATAGGTGGTCATCCACCCGGCGACCGTGGGCGCACGCCCCGCCTTGGGTGCGTTCCCCTCGTCGCGCTGCTTCTCCAGCTTCTTGACCTTGCGTTTGATCTCGGGTTCGGTGCGGGCGCTGCGATGGCGGCGGTCAGGGCTGCCGTCATCCTTCACGCCCATGGTGACGCGGCCGTGCCAACGACCGTCCGCCCCCAGGTAGACGGTGGATTCGTGGTTGGGCTTGCGGGTGCTCAAGTACTCCTCCATGCGGAAGGCGGCCCCGGTGGTCACCGGGGCCGCCACAGGGGGTCGATCAGTTGGTCTGCGGCTCCAGCCGAGCGGCGAACGCGTCGAGTTCAGCCCGGCGGAGCCGACGGGCGCGCCCGACCTTGACGTAGGGGAGTTCCTGGGCCGCCATCAGCTCGTAGAGGGTGGAGCGCCCGAGCGAGAGGTACGCGGCTGCGGCCTTGACGGTGAACAGGGCGGGAATGGGGGTCATGGTGGCGCTCATCTGGTGCCTCCTCGGCAGGATTCGGGGCTCAGAGCCCCTTCCTGTCAGGTCCGCTACCTCCGCTACTGCCGCTACCGTGCAGGTCAGGGGGGTGATCGTGGTAGCGGATGGGGTAGCGGTAGCGGATAGGTCCGGGCTCCCGCTGGTGGTGCGGGGGCCCGGGCTGTCGCGGGGTCAGGTGGCGGTGGTAGCCGCTACCTCGTTGTCGTCCGCTACCGGAAAGGAGACGCTGACCTGCGCGGTAGCGGGGGTAGCGGCGGTAGCGGACTCGGTGGAGCGAGGCGGGCAGTACCTGAGCCAGGCATCGGCGATGTCTGCCGCGTAGTAGCCCTTGGCGACTGAGGAGCCGATCTTGATGTTGCGGGGGCGGATCGGTGTTCCGTCGGCTGTGACGTAGTCGGCCAGCATCCGGGCCAGGGTGCGGGGGGTGAGGGGTTTGCCGTCGAGGTCGGCCCAGGGGGCGTCGTCCAGGGCGGTGAGGCGGGCCACGAGGTCGGCGCTCAGGAGGCGGTCGGCGTCGCCGAACGCGTCGCGGAGGTCGACCAGCAGCCGGATACCGACGCTGGCCTTGTCCCCGGCGTTGGCTGCGGCCACGAGGGCGATGCAGGCGGCGCGGGCCCGGGCGGGCCACTCGCCGCCGGCTGCGTCGGCGACGGCAAGCAGGGGTTCCCACACGTCCGCCGGGCGGTCGGTGATCCCTTCGGGCATCTCGGGCCAGGCTCCCGCGATGTGGTCGCGGACCGTGTCAGCCCATGCGGCCAGCCGGTCCCGCAGCGCGGTTCCCTCTGCTACGTTGACGCGCTCCCGGAACGGCTCCACCTTCTCGTTGGGGGCGCGGCGGCGCATCCGGATGACGACGGAGCGGGTCAGGATCGTGTCGGGCAGGTCCCCGATCCCTGCTGTGGCGAGTGCGGCGTAGACGGGGAACGGCTGCACGATCTGGCTGGAGCCGTCCCCGACACACCGGTAGACGACCCCCGACCGGCGGTGCCCTGCGTTGATCAGCCCACGCAGGTCTTCGTTGCCCGCAGCGCGGGGGCCGAAGACGGTGTCAATCTCGTCAAGCAGCACGACCGGCCGGGCCTCGGTGTCCGAGACAGACCGAAAGAGCGCGGCCGGACTGACGTCCGTGGTGATCATCGGACGCGTCACCAGGGTCTGAATGATCTCCAGCGCCCGCGTCTTGCCCGACCCCGGTTCCGGGGAGAGGAACGCCAGCCGAGGGGTGGACTCGAACGCGTCCAACAGGTGGGTGTGGGCATCCCACAGCACGACCGCGGTGAACGCGTCGTCGCTCGGGAACGCGTTGAACCTGCGGTGGAACTGCTCGATCTCGTCGAGCAGGGCGGCGCCGTCGATGGGCTGCTGCGCGGACACGCGGCATCCCTCCTTTCGGGGCGGTACGGGCTGGGGCTGGTTGGTCGGGCGCGGGTCAGGGCGACAAGCAGAAGGGACGCCTTCGGCGACGCCCTTCGGGACGCCCACCACCGGCTGCTCCCACGGCTGACCGGCGCCCGCGGCCCGCGGGGTGGTCGTGGTGGGGCTTTTCAGGGAGGAGGGGGCGGGGTGGCTCATGCGGCGGCCTGGCGCGGGCGGGCGGTACGGATAGACCAGTCGAGCGCGCTACGGATCGTTGCGCGGCACTCGGCCGCCGGCAGACCCGCCTGCTCCCCCGCTCCCTGAAAAGCCTCCTCGACCACGTGCCGGGGGAGGTCTCCCCACGCGACGAACCGGCCCACTGCCCGTACGGACGTGAGCAACTGGGCGTTCCTGCCACCCTCGGACGCGGATCGCACTGCTGCGGTCTCACGCTCCAGCGCAACCTCCGCGACACGGCGGCTACCAGCCGACACGGGCGTGGGGGCGGCTTGGGCGGTCTTGGGGCTGGCCGTGAGCGCGTCGAGCAGCCATGCCGGGAGCGGCACGGGGCTGATGCTGTCCAGTACCGCGTAGGTGCCATCCGGGGTGTGGCTGCCGGGGGCGACGACGTATCCGCCCCAGCCGCGGGTGTCGATGTGCTGCCCGAGCCGTCCAGCGGTGTTTCCGAGCCTGGCGCCGTCGGGCTGGGTGAAGTACAGGTGCTGTCCGCCGCGGGCGGTCCGCACCCGGTAGGTGGTGGGGACGGGCTGCCCGGCGCGCTCGCAGAGCGCCTCAAAGGACGTCACGCCGTCAGGCGTTCCTTCCTGCTCTCCCTCTTTGACGGTGTCGAGGTCGACCACGAGCAACCCAGACGGGCCCGTGGCGATGCCGATGTTGTACGGGGCGTGAGTCCACGCAGCGGCCAGCAGGTCCAGGTCGGTGGTGGCGCGCTGCTCGGGGGTACGGTGCCCGCTCGCGCAGCGCCCGGTGCCGGGGCAGCGGGCGGTGGAGTGTCCGGCGGGCCGCTTGTCGCCGGGGCGGAGCGGGAAGACGTGCCAGCCGCGCTCGGCCGCCGCCACCGCGTGGGCGAGCAGGTCGAGGCTGGGCAAGTCGATGGACGGTAGCCCGCCGGGCTCTCGCTGAAATGGGGCGGGTTGCGTCATGCTGGAGCCTCCAGTTCGCTGTTGAGTCGTGCTGGATGAGGGCGGCCCCGGATCTTTGCCGGATGGGGGCCGCCCTCTGCGTGGTTAGCGGTTGTTGATGGTGCCGTTGGCGCGGCCGAAGAGGCCGTTGGCGGTGATGTTCTGGGTGATGTGCGTCGTCGTCCGCTCCCCGCTCCCGCTGGTGGCGCGGCGGGCGGTGCGGGTGATGACGGGGACGGCGATGACGGCGGCGACGATGAGGGCGGCGGCGGACCAGAGGGCGTTGGTCATGGCGATGAGTCCCGGGGCGGCGTAGGAGAGGCCGACGCCGGCGGTGCCGATGCCGGTGCCGACGGTCGGGGCGAGCAAGGCGGTGGTCTTGGCCCACGCGGGGACCGGCTGCACGGGCGGCGGGGTCTGGTCGTTGGTCGGGGTGGTGGGGTGGGTGTAGGCGAGGGTGCGGATCCCGTTGGGGAGGGTGACGATCGTGACGCCCGGGGGGAGTTCGGCGGGGACCATCACGGCGCCGTGCGCGGGTGCGGGGTGGGTGGTGAGGGTGGTGATCGCGTAGGGGTCATGCACGGGTTTCTGCCTTCCGTGGAAGCGGGTGGGAGAAGGGGGTGCGAGCGATGTCTGTCGCCTGTCCCCCGCCTGTCATCCGGCCCTGTCATCCGCCTGTCACCTGTCACCTGTCTGTCACCTGTCATCCGCAGGTCACAGGGGGGTTCCAGGGGGTTCGAAAGGCTCGGGACGGGGGGTTCGACCGGGGGTGACAGGCAGGGGGACAGGTCAGTTGTCGGTGTGGTGCTGGCGGTGGACGTAGCGGGCTTTGCTGCCCTCTCCGACGCGGGTGATCTCGCCTGCTTCGGCCCACTCCTTCAGCCACCGTTGGATGACGGGGCGGCGGGTGCCGAAGCTGTCCTTGAGCGCGCGTTCCATCGCGGAGGCCCCGGTGCCGGCAGGGCCTGCGTCGAGGAGGAGTTGGAGTGCGGCTTGGCGGGCGTCGGGGTCGGGGGTGGTGAGGTCCCGTCCGGTGGTCCAGGTGCTGGGGTCGGACCAGTCCGTCCCGTCATCGGGCGGGGTGGCGGGGTCGCGGGTGGCGGCGGGGAGTTGGAAGAGGGCTTCCAGTTCGTCGGCGCCGGGGGTGTCCACGTTGGGGGCGGGTCGGGGCTGGTCCCATCCCGCGGTCGCTTTCCACTGCGGCCCGGACGACTCCGACCGCCCCGACTGCCCCGCTTGTCCGGTCGGGCCGTTGTGCCCGGCGGCGGTCACTGCGGTCTGGGGCCAGAGGTGGCCGCAGCGGTCCAGGGTCCAGCGGTCGGTGTAGGCGGGTCCGGCCGCGTTGGCGGACGGTTGGTCCAGGGTGGGCCGGCGGCGGGCGGTCGCGGTGCTGACGGTCTCGATGCTGGAGGGGGTGATACGCCACTGCTGGGCGGTTTTGGGCTGCTTGCCCTCGGTCCCCACCAGCATCGATCCGGGGCCGGAGAAGCTGTTTTCCGCGGACAGGGCGCGCCAGCCGAAGACGTGGCCGAGTTCGGCGTCTTCGGTCGTGCCGGTGCAGACCCGGTTGGACGCCATCTTCCGCACCATCGGGTCCGGGAGGACATCCGCAGTGACCCGGAGCACGGAGACCACGGCCCGGATCGCCATGGCGCGGGCGATCCGGATGACCTCGGAGATCCCGGCCATCACGGCGCGGGCTTCACGGGTCGCGGACACCTCGGCACCCTCGTCGACGACGATGACGATCTCCGGCACGTCCGGGGAGACGGGCAGCTTGTCGTCGTCCTCGGCACGCATGTGCTGCTGGTAGGTGACCTTGCGGGACTTCGCGATCCGCACCGCGGCTTCCAGCATCAGCTTCGCCTCAGCGGGGGTGGAGGCCAGCCAGTCGACCCCGGGCACCGGCACCGCCTCAACGCGGGTGGGGTCGCCGCTGGTCTGGGCCTCGTGCCAGGCGTGGAGCCAGGGCAGGCCGAGGGAGCCGCCGTTGAGGTCGATGACCCAGACGAGGGTGTCGTTGGTCTGGTTCAGGCGGGCGATCAGGGTGTGGAGCCAGTTTGTTTTCCCGGTGCCGGTCGCTCCGGTGACGATGGTGGACGCCTGCCGCATGTCCAGCTCCGAGCGGCCACCGTCGGACAGCAGAGCGACGGGGGCGGGGTTGTTGACCGTGGTCGTCTCCCCGATCTCCTCCAGCGGGAAGGGGAGTTCCCGGCCCTGGTAGGACTGGGTGGCCACCTCGATCAAGACCCGCCGACGCGAAACACCAGGCAGAACCTGGACGCCGCAGCCGTCGGGCAGGTCCAGGTCGGAGGCCAGAGCGTCGGCCCTGTCCGCGATCGCCCGACGCGTGGTGCCCCCCTCAGGGAGCTCCACCTCGACGGTGTAGCCCATGCCGGAAGGCCAGTGCTCGATGCCGGGGATGGTGACGTTCTCGACGCGGCAGACCCGGGTGATCCGGTCGACCCACTCGGCAGCGAGCGCGCGGCGGGTGCCGATGGACAGCAGGGTCCGGCGCCGTGCCTGCTCGGTCTCCTCGTGCGCGGCGAACCCCGCGGCGAGGGTGCCCGCGGTGATCCCGCCGACCGTGAGCGCGCCGACCGCGGCCAGCGTCATGGGGCCGCCGGTCCCCAGGGCCCAGGCCGACCAGGAACCGGCCGCGGCCCAGCAGCCGGCCCGAAACCCGATCGTGGCCGCGGTCAGCCGGCGGCGCAGCCCGGATGCGGCCGTGCCCGCGGCGCCAGCCGCTCCAGCGGCGAGAGCCCAGCCGGCGGGCATTCCGCTGGTGTGAGCGAGTGCGGTGGTGACGAGGGTGCCGGTGGTGGCGTTCAGGGTCCCGGTCAGCAGGCCGTGACCCGCCCGCCAGTCCACCCGCACACGAGCCGTGCCACCGCTGCTGTTGTTCTTGCTCTTCACGTGGTGCCTCCAAGGGAACGGAAAGGGCCGGCCCCGCCATGGGGGCCGGCCCGGGGCGGGCGAGGGGTTATCCGACGTTCCAGCGACGCTCACCCGCGATGCCCTTGCGGGGGTTCTCGTTCCGCTCGATGTCCTCGGCGTGAACGCGCCGGTAGACGTCGCCGAGGTCCTCCATCGCGTCGAGAACCTTGTTCATCGCCCGGTAGCCCTGCCCCATCTCCTCCACGACCCGCGGGTCCACCGGCAACTTCTCGTCGGACAGCTCCGCCAGGACCCGCAGTGTCTCCATCACCAGCGCGATCGCGTTCGGCAGGTCATCGATCAGGGCCTGGAACTCCGTCATGTGCTCGGGGTCGAACGTCGAGGCGGCCTGGAGCATGACCTCGGCCGCGTCGGACAGGCGGGTGAATGCCGGGGTGCCGGTGGTGGACACGGTGCCTCCAGAGTGATCGGTCCTGCCCAACGTGATCGGTGCCGCACCCCGCCCGGGGAGTACGGGAGCCTTCGCCCGGGGCGCCTGGCGGCGGGGGTTGTTGACGGTGGAGTCCGGCACTGCGACCTGTCCCTTGGGGGTGGTGCCTTGGATCGCGGCATCCCGCTTGTCCCGAACGCGCCGGGCCCGACCAGCCAGCCGCTGCCACACCGTCCGCATGTGCCCCAACGCCTTGCCGGGGCGCTTGATGTTCCACAGCCCCGACACCAGCCCCACGCCCCCCGCCATCGCAGCCGAACCCGCCAACCGGGCCCCATGCCGCACCGCGGAGCGCCGCAACGCCCGCTTCTGCGCCGCACTGCCCTGCCCAAGCTGCGACTTGGGGGTGCCGTTGGGGTCGAGACCGGATTCCCGGCGCGCCTTCGCGACACCCTTCGCCGAACGTCGCGCGGTGCGCTGGGCCGTCTTCTCCGCGCGGCCCGCAGCACCGGCCGCGAGCCACGAACCAGCCCGCCCCACCGCACCACCAGCTCCACGACGAGCTGCCCGCTCCCGCCCGTTCTCCGCCCGCGACTTCGTGGGAGCGGACGACGGACGTGCCGACGAAGCAGCAGACGCCAGGCCAGAACTGCGTTTCGGGCCGGGGGACGATGAGGTGGGAGCGGGCCGCAGCCCAGAAGGCGCGGTGGGCGGGGTGTTCCTGCTGGCCGGAGCCTTGGGGGAACGCGGTCGTGGGGCCCGGAGGGAAGGGGTCGGGTGGCTGCTCGACCGTGCAGCGGCCAGCAGCCCACCGGCCGACGGCCGAGAAGCACGGGCACCGCCGCGCGACTTCAGCCCGCCTGCGGCACCACCCTTGGAAGCAGACACCGACCCCGAACCACCAGTGGTGCGGGACGGGCGGGGGAGGGTCTTGCCGTTCGACTTGCTGCGGCGGGCTATCCGGCGGGCGACGCCCGCGGACGCGGCCACGCCCATCGCGGCACCGGCCACCGCCAGCCCCGCCGGCCCAGCGACAGCCATCGATCCCGCAGCGACCGCACCGAGCACGTTCGCTCCAGCGACCGCGATCGGAACACCCGGCAACGGCGCCAGCGCCTGCCCGACCGCAGGAGAAGGGACAGGAGAAGTAGGAGGAGGTGGCGCTGTTGGCACCACCTCGATGATGGTTTCCGTCATGCTGGAAGCACTCCTTCGGAGTGGAGGGCCCGGCCGGAGCTGTGGAAGGTGACCAGCCGGGCCCTCGTGGATGTCAGGCGGCAAGAGCGAGCGCCGCCAGGGCGAGGGCGACGACGTGGGCGGTCTGGTCGACGTGCGCGGCACCGCCGTTGGCGGCCCACGCGGTCTGACCGAAACGGTCCATCCACCAGCGCACCGGCCAGCGGCGATCAATGACCGCATGCGTGCCACCGATCCACGCCAGCGCTGCGACCGCGGCCCAGATGCTGACGGACAGGTCCAGCAGAACCATGCCGGTCAGCAGAGCGGCGCCGCAGGTGGCGACGTGGGTGCCGGCGTGGTCGAGGTTCGCCCGCCAACCCCGCCCGCCCGGGTCGGCCTTGTGGGCGGCCTGGTGGTCGGTCTGGAACGGGTAGTCGGCCAGCAGATGACCGACGTAGAGCAGCAGGAACACAGTCGCGAACACGCGATTCTCCTCGGCGCCGCTCACGCGGCCGTCGTGTCGGGGTAGGCGCACGGGACGCAGGTGCCGAGTGAGATCGGGATGCGGTAGCCCGCGTCCTGGCGGCACTTCGGGCACGTCCGCTGGGCAGCGTTGGCGCGGTCCAGGGCGGCCTGCTTCGCCGGGGTCATCGGTCGGACCGGCAGGGCCAGGTCGACCCGGTAGAGGTAGGCGACCAGCGGACTGCGCCGCCGGTAGCGGGGGCGTTCGAGCTGGGCGACGACGTCCTGACCGCCCGGACGCAGACCCTGCGCCCGGAGCTGCCGGATGGTCGCCAGCCCGTCCGGGGCGAGACGCCAGGGGTAGACCGGCAGCGCGCTCACCGCGTACCACCCAGGTGGACCGGCCGGATGTTCCACGGGATCTCGGAAGCGACGACCGGGGCGGCGCAGGGTGCGGTGGACGTGGTCCAGCCGTCCCGGCGGGCGCCCTCGGCCTCGGCCGCGATCTGCGCCGCGTCCTGGGTGGCGTGCACGCTGTGCAGCTCCCCGGAACGGAAGAGGACGTAGACGAGATCGGCCCGCGCGCTCTGCTTCCGCACAATCCGCAGCAGCGTCCGCAGCGCCTGCCGATCCTCAGTGTCGAGCACGGACTGAGCCCGCAGGGCTTCCATCTCGCCCTCAAGGTGGGCGACGTCGACCATCGCCTGATCGAGTGCGGCCCGCAGCTCCTCCGCCTCCTCCTCGGCCCGGGACGCGACGTCCAACATGTTTCCGCTCTGCTCCAGGCACAGTTCGGCCTCAGCACGGGCGGCTTCGGCTTCCGTCTCAGCCTCGGCAAGGCATTCGCGCAAGGTGTTCAGGGTGCGGGTGCGGATCAGGGCGATCATGCGGAGGCTCCCTCAAGGTCCGGGGCGGCGGTGGGAGTGTCGCGGTGTTCCTGGTAGCGGGCGGTCACCCAACCGGTAGACCAGCCGCACAGTTCGGCCGCCTGCCGGATGGACAGCCCGGCCTCGAACGCGGCCCGGACCGTGGCCCGCGCCCGCTCCTCGCCCTGCTTCTCCACAGCGGGGCCAGCGGACAGCAACGCCTGACGTTCACGATCGGCGCGCTCGGCCACCTGCTGCTGTTCACGGCGGGCGGCTTCCTCGCGCTCGCGGCGGTCCTGCTCGCGCTGCTGCGCGGCCTGCTGTTCACGGGACTGACGCTGCCGTTCACGCTCTCGCTCGGCCGCCGCGTGCTGTTCACGCTGCCGTTCAAGGCGTTCACGCTCGGCCGCCGCGCGCTGTTCGGCCGCGGCTTCCCGTTCGCGTTCCTCGCGCCGCGCCCGCTCCTCGCGTTCAGCCTGTTCACGCAGCAAGGCCGCTTCGTGCTCACGCTGTTCACGAGCCAGGCGCGCTGCGTGTTCGCGCTCCTCCCGAGCCCGTCGCTCGGCCCGGTCCTGGCGCTCCTCGGCCGCCCTCTCACGCTCTGCCTTCTCGGCCCGCTGCTTGGTTTCCAGCGTGGCGAGGGCGGCGGTGATGGCCCGCCGGTAGGCGAGTCCGGTCTCCGCCGTGACGATCAGCAACAGCGGCGCGACCGCGTGCACGGCCACGCCCACCAGGTCTTTCGCAAGGGCAGAGCTTCCGACGTTCAGAGCGAGGGTCATGCAGCCGGTCATCCACCGCAGCGCGATCGGCCACCGGCCACCATGCCCACCGAGACGGGCAAGAACCGAGTCGAGGCGGACCACGATCACGACCGCGGCGTCCACGACGAGCGGGAGGATCGGGGCCGTCCACTGCCAGTCCTCGGGGGTGTGGGCCCGCATCAGCGGAGTCACCGTGAGGATGGAGTAGAGCATCGCCCCGGACACGATCAGCCACGTGCCAACGGACAACGCCCGCTCTGCTGAACGGATCTGAACACCGTTCACGACACTGCCCCCGAACCCGTCTCCACCGGCTCCAGGTCCGGAATCTGCGTGAAGCCGGTCAGCTCGACGTCGGCGCCAGCGAACTGGCCGTGAACCTTCAGGACCCGCGTCCGGCCGTCGCGCTGAACGTGGTGAACGACCTTCGTCGGGTCGAGGTTCAGAGCCTCGCGCCACGCCTCGAACGCGCTGAACGCACCGAACGCATCTACGGCGGGGTTGTCGTGGAACGACAGCTCCAGCCGCTCGGGGAAGATCGGCGACATCCCCACGCACGGCGCCGGCAGGTGCGAGAACTTCGCGTCCAGCGCGACCAGCGCCGTCACAGGGGCGACCAGCCCGGAGAGCTTCAGCGTGCTCACGCAGCACCGCCCGAGCACACGGTGGTGCGGTTGGTCAGGTCTCGACGGATCGCCAGGACCCGGCGCCGGCGGCGGCGCAGCCGCTGGGAGTCCAGCTCCGTCACCGGCCGGTCCAGCAGGGAGATCTCCACGTCAAGGAGGTCGACCTCCGCCGCGATCAACGGCATCTCCTGCGCGATCGCGTCCAGGTCCGCGTCCGACGGCTCACCGTCGAACGCCAGCGCCTGGGAAGTGCTGGGGAGTGTGATGATGGACTTCATGGGTCGTGCTCCCTTCGTCGCAAGGGGGTGGGAACGGCCCGTACCGAACCCCCGGTGTTCCAGCACCGGGGGTTCTCGCCGTTGGAGTGGGGTCCGGCCGCTGTCAGGCAGCGGCGGCTTCGGCAACCAGGTCGTCAGCGACCTCGATCGCCCGCAGACGCAGCGCGTCGAGCGCGGCCTTGTCGGTCGCACCCCGCAAGTCAAAGGTGGCCTGAGCCGCAGCCTGCGCGGCGGCCTTCAAACCCGGTGCGAGGATCGCCAGCGCCGTCAGCGGCGCAGTCAGCGCAGACCGGGTGACGTGGGACTCGGAGCGAGCCACAGCAACATCGGCAGCGTCTGAGTCCGACAGCCGCAGGTCTTCCCGCACCCACATCGCACGGCGGTGATCAGCCAGAGCGACCGCCAGCGCGGTCACCGCGGCCACCAGGTCACGCCGCTCGGTGTCTTCCTGCACCGCGACGCGGTCCGCACGGGCACTGCGCTGCTGGAGCAGGGACGCAGCGATCGTGCCCGCCAACGTGCCCAGCACAGCAATCAAAGCAGCCAGCATGTGGTGTACCCCCTAGTGGATCGGATCGGGACTTTCCCGGCTCCCCTCTGCGCTGCTCGTGCTCGACGAGCAGCGGAGGCAACCGGCCGCGCCCGGAGGGTGCGGCAGTCGGATGGCGCTGTACGCACGCGGTGACCGCTGCGCGTGCGCCGCCTACTTGGCCGGGGAGAGGCGGCGTTATCCCCATCACGCAGCCGATGCCGTAGGTCGTCGCGCCCGTCTGCCCTTGCGGGTACGGGGTGGTCTCGCTCGCCCGGCTGGTGGCGCCGGTTGCCCGACTCCACCTCAGTTGCGTGTTCGGAGGGTTCCGGCCCCTCCATGCCGTTCTGACCTGCACTGCTCGCCCCGGGCCCGTCCTAGCGGGCCCGCCGGCTCAACCGCTGTCACCTCCCGGATCACCTCCGGGGTCGTCACCAGCGAGACGCGCAGATCTTCAGTTCTCAAACAGCGACCGCTTCCTTCGGGTCCTTCTCACGGGACCCTCCGGGCGACGCAGGCAGTACGGAGCTGGGGCGCACCAGGACAGGCGGCGGTACCGCCCTCCCCGGTGCGAACCGGCATGGCATGACCATATCGCTATTCGCGAATAGCAGCAAGGTCGCTGTGACGGTGGCGGCGCTTACTGTGTAAAGCAGCAAGGTTCGCGATGGGTGAAGAAGGAGGGGTCATGCCTGATGGCGAGTGGACGCACGCATCTGCGCCGTACCTGAAACCCCGTACGGCCGGACAGACGGATGCGTGGACGGCGGAGACGGCGAACAAGGGCCGCAAGGGAACGCAGCGCATCGTCTATGCCGGTGAGACTCAGGCATCACACGAGGTGGCGACCCTGCTGAGGCTGCCCGACGGTGAGGCCGTCGTCGTGCGCCAGCGGATCATGTTTCTCGATGGAGAGGCGACAGAGCTGACAGACACGTACTTCCCAGTGGGTATCGCCCGGGGTACACGACTCGCAGGGACGTCCAAGATTCCCGGCGGCGCGGTGACGCTGCTCGCCGAACTCGGGTACGTCGCCGCCGTAGCGCGGGAGGAGGTACGCGCTCGCATGCCTGACAGGCAGGAGCGCGAGCTGCTGTCCCTCGGCCCGAACGATCCGGTCCTGACGCTGGCCCGTGTCGTCCTCGACTCGAAGGACGAACCGTTCCAGGTGGACATGACTGTCTTCCCAGCGACATCCCAGCGACTCAAGTACGAGATGAGGATGGACTGACATGCCCAAGTCGGATGACGAGGCACTCGACCGGCGTCCGCTGCACGAGCGCATGGCCGCCGATTTGCGCGACGAGATCATGTCCGGCGATCTGGCCCCTGGGTCCAGCCTCCCGTCAACGCAGCGTCTCAAGGAGCGGTTCGGAGTTTCGAACGCCACCGTGCAGAAGGCGTTGCAGGTCTTGAAAGACGAGCGGCTGGCTATCGGTCGCGCTGGCGCCTCGGTGACTGTGCGCGAGCATCAACAGGAGACGGTCCGTCCGGCCGACTTCGGCAGACCTGCGGAACCGGGTGAGTCGTATCCGTGGCTCACCGAAGCCACAAAGCGCGGGAAGCGCGGCAGCATCCAACTGCTCAGCGTGGGCGAGGTGCGCCCGCCGCGCGATGTCGCCCATCGGCTCGGATTGCCGGAGGGCGGGACGGCGATCGTTCGTGAGCAGGTGCTCTCGCACGACGGCGAACCTGTCGAGCTGGTCTCGTCCTACTACCCTCTCGACCTGGCCCAGGGAACGGCTTTGGCGGAGGCTCGGAAGATCCGCGGCGGTACACCCGCCCTTCTTGCCGAGATGGGACACCGACCTCGACTTACCGTCGACCGGGTATCCGCCCGCGTACCGACGCAGAAGCAGTACGAGGCGCTGCGCTTGCCCACCGACTTGCCGATCCTACGAACGCTCCGAGTCGTCTACAGCGACGGCGATCGCCCGATCGAAGTGACGGTGATGGCGAAGGCGGGGCACCTGTACGAGTTGCAGTACGAGTTCGAGTGACGCTCTCACGGACTCTCGGGGTCGACGCGCCGCGTCGACCCCGGTCTCATTTGCGGTCTCGGTTGAGGCTGGTTCCGCACCAGTCCGGCGCCGTCCGCCGAAGTCCAGCAACCCATCCGACCAGCAGAGCAAGCGGCGGCGCGGACGCCAGCGGACACCCACGGAGCAAGATCGGACAGCTTGTAATGCGTAGGTCGTCGGTTCGAATCCGACAGGGGGCTCTTTTCATGCCCGGGTCGGGACGTTCTCCGACCTGGGCTTTCTGCTGCTCGGGGGTGTGGGGCGCCACGCTGGCGGAGGGTGGCTGGTGGCTCGCGTGAGCGAAGGGGCGGGGTTTCCTGGGGCGGACTGGCGCTGGCCGGTCCGTGGCGGCCGGCCACGCCGGGCCGGAGGCCCGGAGGGCATCGTCACGGAGTGCGTCGCTTCAGGAAGGAGGCGACGCCGTGGGCGAGCAGGAATCCGGCGATCATGGACCCGGCGTAGGTCAGGGTCATCAGCGCGGGGGGCTGCTTGGCGGGGTCGTCCTGCGGGATCAGTCCGGCGAACGACATCCAGGCGCCCCAGCAGCCGACGGCTCCCGAGCCCGCCCAGGCGGCGGCGAGCGGCACCTTCACCGGGAGCCGGGCGAATGTCGCGGCGCGGGGCGCGAAGACGAGGAGCAGCAGACCGGCGACGGCGACGGCCGCGGTGGCGGCGCTGAGGGACTCAAGTGCGGTGAAGGAACCGGTGCGTTCGTCGATCCGCTGTTGCGGCAGTCCGGTCGTGGAGCCCGCCGCCCACATCAGGTGCACCGTGATGGGCACCAGTGCCGGCAGGGCGCCCGCGACGGAGGTCGTGCGCGCCGCACGACCGCAGGTGTCGCGCGGCAGATCGCCCATGCGCCCCTGCCAGACATGGCCCCAGCGCTCCCGCGCGTACCGCACGAAGAGGATGCCCAGGGCGAGGCCCTGGACGATGAAGCCGCCGTAGACGATGCCGTAGACCCAGCCGTCGAGGAAGGGCTCGCCGTTCGACGTCGACCTCTCCTGCGGACCCGTGAAGAGGTCGACCGCCAGTTGGACCGGGAAGCCCGTCATGATCGGTGTCAGCAGCCCGGTCGCCACCCACATGGGAAACACGAGCAGCGGGGCGGGCACGCGGTGGCCCCTGGTCGAGGTGAGCACCAGGGCGAGCACGATGACGGCCGCGTCCATCAGCACGGTCACCGCGTTCACGCCGATCAGCAGTGCCCGCTTGTCCTCGTCGAGGAGTGAACTACCGCTCGGGATCCCGATACGACTGCCCGCGATCCAGGCGACCTTGAGCGCGAGATACGGGAAGCAGGAAGCGATGGCGACGGCCCGCAGCACCCGCGACACCCGGCCGGGACCAGGGAGTCGAGCGGGGAAGGGAGGGGAGACGGAGCGGGAGGTCTGGGTCATGTCCCCAGACTGGCGACCACGCACTCTCGACACATCCTGCGCTGTGGCTGCTCGTCTCCGCCGTGCGGCGGAGACGACTCATCCCTCAGTTGTCGGCTCGACTGCCCTCGCCGCACCACGAGGCCTACGGACCCCGGAGGGGTTCGAGGCGACGGCTCGTCCCGCGACGTAGGGAGAGCGTCGGCCTCACCGCGGGCGACGTGTTGGGTGTGGACGCCGACTTGCCGATGCACCGCGCCTGACGCCGCGGACTGATCCTCGAAGGTCGCCCGGACGGGACCAACGCACCCTCGACGACGCCCGAAACAACGCCACACCCCCAGCCCCTGAGCCGAAGCAGTCAGAGGGAGCCCGGCACGTACGTGTACTGGGTTCCCGATTCGATGGTACGAACCCCCGACGGGCATCTACGCGACTTCGCCGCGCACGCGGTGTTCGCGCGACCGCACAAGGGAGAACGAGGTCTCGCCGAGCCTTGGTTGCTGCCGGGACCACCCCCGCATGCGCGGGGAGCGCAGGCGCCGACCTGGTGTTCTATCGGGGCAGTTGCAGGATTTTACCCACTTTGCCAAACTCCGGCCTTGCGGACCTTTTGGTGCATCTCGCGCGCCGTTCGAGGTCGCGAGGAACTTCACGAAGGCGGGCGGTGATCGCCGCGCTGCCAGGAAGCGGCTCCGTCGCATGAGGCTTGGCGCCCTCCGATGGCGACTCGATCCACAGCTGGCCGGCGACGTTCGTACCGTCCGACGTATGCCGCCAGAGGAGCATCCGGTCGCCTTTCCGATTCGCGCTTGGCCCGCGGGGGCCGCGTCGCCTCCGAGGTTAGGCCTAGCCGGGGAAACCTGATGGGTGGCCTCCATGTCGCCGGTGCGACACGGTAGTTGGTCGGCCGGATTCTGCCGTTGGCAGGTGACTCTCCAGGGTCTGCTGCCAGAGCGAAGCCGGGGCTGTGCGACCTCGGATCGCGGGAATTCGCCGAGCTGCCTGCGTGAGCGCTGCGTGAGCGGACGGATGGGCCCCTTCCGACACAAGGTGGCCCGGGACGGTCTTGCGCGACGGGCCGGCCGGCCCGTTCTTGCCGTGGGCGGCGGGCAGGAGCAGGCTGGAGTGGGCGGTGGTGATTCCACCGGATTCGCCAGGATTCCGCCGGATGTCACCGGCCGCCTGGAGGTGAGGCGGAGATGTACTGGCACGGTGACGGCGGCTGGGCCTGGATGGCCTTCATGCCGCTGCTGTGGATCGTCCTGATCGGCCTCGTGGTGTGGGTCGCGGTGCGGCTGGCGAACCGGCCGGACGGGCGCGAGCCGCAGCAGCCGCCGCAGTGGGGGAGCGGGCGAGGCCCGTCGAACGGGCCGCCGCCGCAGGAGCCCCCGCGGCGGGACAGCCCGGAGGAGATCTTGGACCGGCGGTTCGCCATGGGGGAGATGGACGCGGACGCGTACGCCGAGGCGCGACGGCGGCTCGCCGAGCACCGCACGGGGCCGCCGGGCAGCTGACCCGGCAGCTCAGTCGGGTCCGCCGTCCTCCGTGCGCCTCACGCGCACCACGCCCGCGTCCAGGTCCACCCGCAGCGGCGGCTCCTCCGCGACCCGTACGTTCTTCAGCGAGCGCTCGTCCTGCATCGCCCGCTTGAGCGCCTGGGCCGCCGGCGAGGTGTCCTGGAGCAGGTCCACGCCCATCGAGGACAGCCCCTTGCGGCGCCAGTAGATCCAGCCGCGCGCCTCCATCCACAGCAGTGCGCGGTCCGCGAACCAGCCGAGCGCGCACAGCGCGAGGACCCCGGCCGCCACCCACCCCAGCGTCTGAGCCATGTCCGGTGAACTGCCGGGCGGCACAAGGAGTTCCACCACGCCCGTCGGCACCGACAAGTTTTTTTGTCTTGACAAAAATTATTGTCGGACTGATTCTTGAGGAGTGCTGGACGTCGCTGTGATCGAAGAAGCCGCCGCGGCCGAGGCTTCCCTGGACCCCATGCGGTCCCGGATCCTCGCCGCCCTCGCCGAGCCCGGGTCGGCCGCCGCGTTGGCGGGTCGGCTGGGGCTGCCCCGGCAGAAGGTCAACTACCACCTGAAGTCGCTCGAACGGCACGGGCTGGTCGAGCTGGCCGAAGAGCGGCGGAAGGGGAACGTCACCGAGCGGGTGTACCGCGCGACCGCCGCGTCGTACGTCATCTCGCCGAGCGCCCTGGCCGCCGTCAGCCCGGACCCGTCCCGGGCCCCCGACCAGCTCTCCGCGCGCTGGCTGCTGGCGCTGGGCGCCCGGCTGGTGCAGGAGGTCGGGGCGCTGGTGACCGGCGGCGCCCGGGCCCGGCGGCGGGTCGCCACCTTCGGGATCGACGCCGAGGTGCGGTTCGCCTCGGCGGCGGACCGGGCCGCGTTCGCCGACGACCTGACCCGGGCCGTGACGGCACTGGTCAGCCGCTATCACGACGAGCACGCCGAGCAGGGCCGCAGCCACCGGGTCGTCGTCGGGCTGCACCAGATCCCCACCACGACCCACGAGACGACCCGCGAGACCGCATCCGAAGCACGACGGGAAGACTGAGCGATGACGCATCCGTTCGAGATCGAGCTGGAGACCACCCTGCCGGCCAGTCCGCAGGAGGTCTGGGACGCGATCGCCACCGGGCCGGGCGTCGACTCCTGGTTCATGGGGCGCAACGAGGTGGATCCGCGCGAGGGCGGCGTCTGCGCCATGGAGACCGGCGGCCACCGCGAGGAAGCGGTGATCACCGCGTACGAACCGGGCGAGCGCTTCGCCACCCGCACGCCCACCGCCGACGACGGCCGGTTCATGGCCGTGGAGTACCTGATCGAGGGGCGGGAGGGCGGTAGCACCGTGCTCCGCCTCGTCCACAGCGGGATGCTCGGCGACGACTGGCAGGACGAGTACGACGCGCTGCGCGCCGGCTGGCCCTTCCATCTGCACACCCTGCGCGAGTACCTGACGCACTTCACCGGGCGCACCGGCGTCCCCGTCTTCGCCGTGGCGCCCCTGGGGGCGCGGCCCGTGCAGGAGGTGCGGGCGGCGCTCGACGGCGCGCTGTCACTGCCGGCGGCCGGGGCCGAGTCGGGGGCGCGGGTGCACGTCGAGCCCGCCGGACTGCCGCTGCTGGACGGCGAAGTGGTCTGGGCGGAGCCGGGACGCATCGAGGTGCGCACCGCCGACGGGCTCTACACCTTCCACGTCTTCCCGGGCGTGGCGCTGATGTTCCACCACCTCTTCGCGGCCGACGCGGACGGGGCGGTGGCCGAAGCCGCCTGGCAGCGCTGGCTGGCCGAACTCGTCGGCTGACGACCGCACTTGTGCGTACGCCGGTACGCACTTCGCACGCACACCTGACAACAAGGACAGCGAGGACCACCCCATGCGCACCCTGATCAGCTCCGCCTTCATCTCGCTCGACGGCGTCGTGGAGGCCCCGGGCGGCGAGCCCGGCTACCGGAACGCCGGCTGGACCTTCAAGGACGTCGAGTTCGTCCCCGAGGCGTTCGCCATCAAGGGCACCGAGCAGGCGGAGGCCACCGCGGTGCTGCTGGGCCGGGTCAGCTACCAGGCGTTCAGCCCGGTGTGGCCGGACATGGCGGAGTTCGCGGACTACAAGGACATGCCGAAGTACGTCGTCTCCACCACCTTCACCGAGGACGACCTGGTCACGAACTGGGGCGAGACGACGATCCTGCGCTCGATCGAGGAGGTCGCGGCGCTGAAGGAGACCGAGGGCGGCCCGATCATCGTCCACGGCAGCGCCGCCCTGAACCGCGCCCTCTCCGACGCGGGTCTGATCGACCGCTACCACCTGCTGGTCTTCCCGACCCTGCTCGGCGCCGGGAAGCGGCTGTTCAGCACCGCGGACAAGGACGCGCAGAAGCTGAAGCTGGTCGAGCACGAGGTGTACGCGAACGGGTTGCAGAAGCAGGTCCTCGACGTCGTCCACTGACTGACGCCACCCGTGGTGTCGTGCGGTGCGGCCAGGCAATGACGCACCATCAAGACTGCCTGTAGTGGGCAATGCTCTGCGGTGCGATGACGGCGAAGATGGCCACTGCTGGGCGAAGTTCCCAGGTATTGGACATGCGTAAGGAAGGTTCACACGTGAGACTGCCCCGTGCCGCCCTGACTGTCGCGGCCGTCGCTCTGGCGCCGACGCTCCTGCTCGCCACCCCCGCTTTCGCCGGTGACTCGACCGGCGCCGCGCCCAGGGCTTCGGCTGCCGGCGCGGCGGCGACGCCGACCGCAGGCGGTTGCCCGACCGTGACGGTGGGCGAGCTGGATGACCACGACGTCAGGATCGCCATCCTGCGCCTCATGAGTCACCCGGACACCGGCAAGGCCGTCTACGCCGCTGCGGAGGCGGCCATGAACGGCACCGTCCAGGACCAGCGGAACTTCCTGGAGAAGGGCTGCTGGGAGAAGCAGTACGAGGACGACCGCGTTGCCGTCTTCCGCATCCTCGGCCTTCCGACCACCACCCCCGCCGTCCGCGCGGCGGCGGTGCGGGCCCTGGAGATCGGTACGCCGGAGGCGCTGCGGGACTTCCTGGTGCGCGGTCAGTACGAGGCGAAGTCCTAGGAAGCCCGCACCCCGCGCCCCCCGGTCCCGGTCTCGGGCTCGGGCTCGGAGGCGGGGTCGGGATCCGGTGCCGGGATCGCCGTCGCCCACGCGGCCATCGCGTCGAGCACGGTCCGCAGCTCCCGTCCGAAGGGCGTCAGCTCGTACACGACGCGCGGCGGGACCTCGGCGTGCACGGTGCGGGTGACGATGCCGTGCGCCGCGAAGCGGCGCAGCCTGCTGGTGAGGGTGTGCGGGCTGATGCCCGGCAGGGCGTCGCGCAGCTCGCTGAAGCGCTGCGGGCCGCGCAGCAGCTCCCGGACGATGAGCGTGGCCCAGGGGCCGTCGAGCAGGGTGAGGAAGCGGGCGACCCCGCACGTGGGCAGGGGGGTGGTCATGGTGCGATCGTACGCCATTAGTGCAGTTGATGTAACTGGTGCATCGTATGCACCATTGGTCTCATGAGCTATGTGATCCACGGCGCCACGGGCGCCCAGGGAGCCCCCGTCCTCGCGGCCCTCGCCGCCTCCGGCGCGCCGGTGACGGCGGTGTCGCGCGGCGCCGCGACCGTCCCCGACGGCGTGCGCGCCGTCGCCGCCGACTACGCGTCCGTCGACGCGCTGGCCCGCGCCTACGAAGGGGCCGACGGCGTCTTCGTCCATCTGCCGCTGGGCGCGCCGGACGACCGGCTGGCCTTCGCCCGCAACGTCGTCGCCGCGGTCGAGCGGGCCCGCCCGGCCCGCGTCGTCGTCTCCACCAGCGGCGCCTTCACCAACGCCACCTCCGCCACCGCCGCCGGGGGCGTGCCGGCGGATCCCGCCGTGGCGCACCTGGTCGAGGGCGTGCGGCGGAGCGGAGTGTCGTACGCCGTGGTCGCGCCCCGGCTGTTCCTGGAGAACCTGCTCCTGCCGCCGGTCGTCGGCGGCGCCCGCGAGGAGGGCGTCCTGCGCTACCCGCTGGCGGCCGGGCTGCCCGTCTCCTGGTCCTCCCACCTGGACGTCGCCGACGTCGTCGCCGTACTGCTGCGGCGTACGGACGTGGTCGGCACCGTCACCGTCGGGCAGTACCCGGCCGTGACCGGGCCGCAGCTCGCCGAGGCGTTCGGGGGCCGCTTCGGACGGGAGGTGGCGTACGAGGGGATCACCCCCGACGCCTTCGCCGGGCTGATCGCGCCGCTGCTCGGCGAGGCCACCGCGGCGGGCGTCGCGGGCCTCTACCGGGCCATCGGCACGCTCCCGGACCACGCGATCACCCCCGCGGACTCCGCCCAGGAACTGCTGGGCCTGACCCCGCGGACCACCGGCGAATGGCTGGCCGACCTGGGTCTGTGACGCCTCGGGACCGAGGGGGCGGGAGCCCCGCGCCGGGGGCCTTACGCCGGGCGGGGCGTCGGCGGGGGAACGGTGCTGGTGGCCTCCGCGGGCATCGCGGCGAGCCTTGCCCGTACCCACCCGTCGGCCGCGAGCTCCGGCGGCAACTGAGTCGACCCGTCGATCAGCGCACCCGACAACTGCTCGGGCGTCAGGCCGTCGCTGTCCCGCAGGTCCGCCCCGTCGAGGAACGCGCCGAGCAGCGACGCGTCCTTGAAGCGTGCCCCGCGCAGATCCGCCCGGGACAGCACCGCGCCGTCCATTTGCGCGGAGACGAGCAGACAGCCCCTCATGTCGGCCTCGGTGAAGATGGCGTTGGTCAGATCCAGCCCACGGAACGCAGAGTGCCGCAGATCCGCCCAGGTGAAGAAGGCCGACCGGAACGAGGGCGGCGCGTCGAACTCGAAGTCCCGGATGTAGAGGCCCGGCAGCGTCACGTGCCGCAGGTCGAGCCGGAAGGGCTCGGGGCGGTCGGGGCGCACGGCGAGTATGCGCAGCGCCGCATCGACGTCCGCGGAGGGCTGGACGCCGAAGGCGGGCAGGGGCTTGCCGTGCGAGCGCGACTGGTCGAGCCCTTCGGGGAAGTCGGCCGGCCTGGTGCGGTTCCTGACGGTCTGCGCCAGCAGATTGACCACCGTCACGTGGTCCTGCGGCGATTCCGCCAGGACGTGCTCCAGGCTGTAGATCGCACCCAGGCGCTCTTCGACGTGCTCCGACGTCAAGAGTTCGACGGCCCTGCTGAAGCGTTCCGTCACCTGTCCGCGCTTGGTCAGTGCGTAGGTGCGCGCGGTGAAGGCGAGACCGCCGATGACGGCCGCACCGCCGATGGCCGCGAGGATCGTCTGGCGGACGGCGTTGATGGCGTCCGCCTTCTCCTTGCCGGGCAGCCCGCGTACGGTGTCGCCGGCGATCAGCCAGGAGACGGGGCCCAGGACGACGAGCAGGAGCCCGGCGGCGACGAGCGCGCCGACCACGGCGAGCGCCGCTCGCTTCTGCCGGTGCGTGGGGCGCCCCCGCCGCCGAAATCGCATGCGGCGATCCTAGTGGCGCAGCCCGGAGGCCGTCGGGCCCGCGTCCCTCGGTCCACCGGCTCGGGCTACCGGCCCGAGATCCGGTCCGCCAGCCGGGCCACGCGGTCCGTCTCCGTCGAGTGCGCCGTCGACTCCCGACGGTCCGCGCCGCGGTACGCCGCGTACATCGCCCGCACCCCCAGCCAGCGCAGCGGCTCCGGCTCCCACCTGCGGACCCGGTGGCCCACCCACGGCAGCGCGGTCAGCTCCGTCGCCCCGCCCTGGCCGGAGTCCTGTTGGATCAGGTCGCGCAGGGTGCGGGCGGCGAGGTTGGCGGTGGTGACGCCGGAGCCGACGTAACCGCCCGCCCAGCCCAGGCCCGTCGAACGGTCGAGGGTGACCGTGGCGCACCAGTCGCGGGGCACCCCGAGCACGCCCGACCAGGCGTGCTCGATGCGGGTGCCGGCGAGCGTGGGGAAGAAGCGGACCAGGACGTCCCGCAGCGCGGCCACGGTCTCCGGCTGCGTGCGGCCGTCGTTGTCGGTGCGGGAGCCGTAGCGGTACGGGACGCCCCGGCCGCCGATGGCGATCCGGTCGTCCGCGGTGCGCTGCGCGTACACGTACGCGTGGGCCAGGTCGCCCAGCGTCTCCCGGCCGTCCCAGCCGATCGCCTCCCACACCGACGGCGCCAGCGGTTCGGTGACGACCATCGAGGAGTTCATCGGCAGCCAGGTGCGGCGCTGCCCCTTGATGCCGGCGGTGAAGCCCTCGGTGCAGCGCAGCACGTACGGGGCGCGGACCGTGCCGTACGGGGTGACGGCGTGCTTGGGCCGGATCTCGGTGACCGGCGTGGACTCGTGGATGGTGACGCCGAGCGCCTCGACGGCCGCCGCGAGCCCCTTCACCAGCTTCGCCGGGTCCAGCCGCGCGCCGTGCGGCGTCCAGGTCGCGGCGACGGCGCCGGCGACCCGGATGCGCTCCGCGGTCTCCCGGGCGCCCAGCAGCACCCGGTCGTGCTCGCCGAAGGCGACTTCGACGGAGTGGTACGCGGTGAGGCGGGCGCGCTGGGCGGGGGAGCGGGCGACTTCGAGGACGCCGCCCCGGTGGACGTCGGCGTCGATGCCCTCGTCCGCGGCGACCGCGACGACCTCGCCGACGGAGTCGTTCATCGCCTGCTGGAGGCGGACGGCGGCCTCGTGGCCGTGGAGCTTGGCGTACCGGTCGCGGCCCGCGATGCCGTTGTACAGCCAGCCGCCGTTGCGGCCGGAGGCGCCGTAGCCGCAGAAGGAGGCTTCGAGGACGGTGATGTTCAGGAAGGGGACGGCCTTCTTGAGGTAGTACGCCGTCCACAGGCCGGTGTAGCCGCCGCCGACGATGCAGACGTCCGCGGTGGCGTCGCCGGGCAGCGGCTCGCGGGGCGCGGGGAGCCCGCTGCGCGCGTACCAGAACGAAATGCCGCCGTTGACGGTGCTCGTGGTGGTGCTCATGTCGTTCCTGCTCACTGTCCGATGGCCGGGCCCGATGCGGGTACGCACGAGACTATGCGGCCCGGCGGGGCCTGAAAATGCTGGAATTCGTTGTGTGCTTCCTGCCTAGGATCGGGACATGATCGAGGTTCCCCAGGCACTCGTGGACTCCCACGCCAAGCACGGTGGGGCTGCCTCCCGGGCCTTCATCGAGGCGCTTCCCACCCGCGCCGCCGCACTCCTGGACCGGTGGGACCTGCGGCGCTCGGGGGCGCCGACGCACGGCCTGGTCTCGCTCGTGCTGCCCGTCGTACGCGCCGACGGCACGGAATCCGTACTGAAGATCGGGCCGGTGGACGAGGAGACCGAGGGCGAGCCGGACGCCCTGCGGACGTGGAACGGCGCCGGCGCGGTCCGGCTGCTGGAGCACGACCCGGCGACCGGCGCGCTGCTGCTGGAGGGCCTGGACGCCACCCGCCACCTGTCCGCCGTCCCCGACGTGCGGCAGGCGGTGCAGGTCGTCGCCGAACTGCTGGCCCGGCTGTCGGCCGGCCCCGCGCCCGCGGGGATGCGCCGGCTCGGGGACGTCACGACCGCGATGCTGGCGCAGGTGCCGGAAGCGGCGCGGCGCCTGGTCGACGCGGACGAGCGGCGGCTGCTGCTCGACTGCGCCGCGGCGGTGCGGGAGGTCGCGGACGAGCCGGGGGACCGGTTGCTCCACTGGGACCTGCACTACGACAACGTGCTCGCGGCCGAGCGCGAGCCGTGGCTGGCGATCGATCCCAAGCCGCTCGCCGGCGACCCCGGGTTCGAGCTGATGCCGGCACTGACGAACCGTTACGACCCGGACCCGGCGGCCACGGTGTGGCGGTTCGACCTGATGACGGAGGTGCTGGGGCTCGACCGCGAGCGGGCCAGGGCGTGGACGCTCGGGCGGGTCCTCCAGTGGTCCCTGTGGGACGTCGCGGACGACGGGGAGGAGGAACTGCCGAAGACGCCGGCGCAGATCGCCCTCGCGCTGCTGGCGGCCCGCCCGTAGGGCCTGCCTCACGGATCTTGCTGGGATGCGCAGTGAATCGGAGTCAAGATGACGGACATCACCGGTGCGATCGCGGCCGCGAAGGCGGTCGCCGCATCGCTCGACCTGCCCGCCGACGACGCGATCGTCCTCCACGACTCGAACAGGCTGACGCTGCGGCTGACGCCGTGCGACGTGCTCGCCCGGGTCGCTCCTGCGGGGCACGGGGCTGCGCCGTTCGAAGTCGAGCTCGCTCAGCGGCTCGCCCGGGTCGGGTGCCCGACGGGCCTTTTGGCACCTCGGGTGGACCCGCGCGTGCACGAGCGCGACGGCTTCACCGTGACGCTGTGGACCCACTACGAACCCGTGACTCCGCACGTCCCGCCAGCCGACTACGCCAAGGCGCTGGAGCGGCTGCACGCCGGCATGCGCAAGGTCGACGCGCCGAGCCCGCGGTTCACGGACCGCATCGTCGAGGCGGAAGACGTCGTCGCCGACCCGAACCGCTCGCCGGAACTCGCCGACGCGGACCGCGCGTTCCTCAGCGGCAGACTGGGAAGCCTGCGACGGGCGATCGAGGACCGCGGCGCCGTGGAGCAGTTGCTCCACGGCGAGCCGCATCCGGGCAATGTGCTCGGCACGAAGGACGGCCCGCTCTTCGTCGACCTTGAGACGTGTTGCCGTGGGCCCGTCGAGTTCGACCTCGCCCATGTCGCCGAGGCGGTCTGCGCGCACTATCCGAACGTTGACCGAGGGCTGCTGGACGACTGCCGGCAGCTCGTCCTCGCGATGGTCGCGGCCTGGCGCTGGGAGCGTGGCGACCGGCTTCCGAACGGGAGGTGGTTCGGCGAGGAGTTCTTGCGCTTGCTGCGCCAGGGGCCTCCTTGGCCGACGCTCGACGTGGTCGCCGGGCGATGGGACGGTCCGGAGAAGACGTCCGTGGTCACGTGAACATCGGCGCCATCCGCACCCCTGGGACCGACGGGGCGAACCTGTCGCACCGTCACGTGGGGGCGCGACGGCTCTTGAACGTGTCCCGTGCACGTAGATGGGGCGGGGCGGTCGATCCCCCGTGGCCGACCGCCCCGCCCCCTTTCGCTCAGCGCCAGCGGATCCGTTTTTGTTTCTGCCGTCGCCGCACGTCAGGGGATGAGCACCACTTTGCCCATGGTCCTCCGGGTTTCCAGCGCGTGGTGCGCCCGGGCCGCGTCGGACAGCGGGAAGCGCTGGACGCCGGGGCGCAGTCGGCCGGTGGTGAGTTCGGCGAGGGCGCGGTCCTCCAGGGCGCGCACGTTCCCGTTCACCGGCGCGAGCAGCATCGAGCCGTCGAGGATGTTCGTCGACGTGATGCCGCGCGCCGCCAGTTCCTCCTCGGAGAAGGTGAGCGGTCCGCCGTCGAGCAGGCCGTCGTCGGCCCAGCCGTAGACGAGGTGGTGGCCGCCCTTGCCGAGGAGGTCGACGGCGGCGCGCGCGGTGGCGCCGCCGACCGCGTCGAAGACGATGGTGGCGCGGCGCTCGCCGAGGTGGTCGCGGACCTCTTCGGGCCAGCCGTCGTTCAGGTAGTCGACCGCGAAGTCCGCGCCGCCCGCGAGGACGCGGGTGACCTTGTTCGGGCCGCCGGCCAGGCCGATGACGGTGGCGCCGGCGTTCTTCGCGTACTGCACCAGCAGGGTGCCGATGCCGCCCGCCGCCGCGGTGACCAGGACGACGGCGTCGGGCCCGAGGTCCGCGAACTGGAGGACGCCCATCGTGGTGCGGCCCGTGCCGATCATGGCGACGGCCTCGGCGGGGTCGACGCCGTCGGGGACCTCCTGGAGCCGTTCGGCCTCGGTGACGACGAGTTCGGCGTACCCGCCGGGCCGCATCCCGATGTGGACGACGACCGTACGGCCGAGCCACCGCGCGTCGACGCCCTCGCCGAGCGCGTCGACGGTGCCGGCGACCTCGCGGCCGGGGACGGTGGGCAGCGGCACGGGCTCCGGGTAGGGGCCCGTGGCGCCGGCGCGCAGCGCGGTGTCCAGCAGGTGCACCCCGGCCGCGGCGACGGCGATCCGCACCTGGCCGGGGCCGGGCACGGGGTCGTCGACGCGTTCGTACGTCAGGTTCTCGGCGGGACCGTAGGCGTGGAGGCGGACGGCGTACATGGATCCCCCTGGGGGCTCTTCGGACGGTTGTCGTCGTACGGCCCCCACTCTCCGACCTCAAGTGACCTTGAGGTCAAGGCCCTCCGTGAGCTGCCCGTCTTCCGTGCGGGACGTGCCGCGCAGGGCGCGCAGCGCCAGCTCGGCCGCCCGCTGGCCGCTGTGGAAGGCCACTTCGCCGAGCAGCCCGGGCGCCGCGACCTGGTCGCCGGCGAGGAACACCCCGTCGCCCCGGTCGATCGCGGGCCGGTCCCGCCAGGTCGTGCCGGGCAGGTCCAGCGCTCCCGTACGGCCCTGGGCGAGGGCGTCGCTGCGCCACTCCACCCGCTCCCGCCAGCCGGGGTACCCCAGGTCGAACAGCGCCTCCGCGCGGGCCGAGCCGTCCGCCTTCGACTCGTCCGGGGCGATCGGGACCTGCGCCTGGACGAGGGAGCGGCCGGCGGGCGCCAGCGCCGACGAGGTCGCCGAGAACCGCTCCACCCAGCCCGGGGCGTCCAGGTCGGAGACGATGAACGCGTCGCGCCCGCGGCGGGGGTTCGCCAGCCCCAGGTCGACCAGGGTCGTACGGCCGCTGGTCCCGTGCAGCGAGTCGTCGCCCAGGAGCGTGCGGGCCGCGGCGAGCGAGGTGGCGACGACCACCGGGCCGTGCGCCTCGGGCAGCGCGTCCACCCGGGCCGAGGTCTCGATGCGCACGCCCGCCTCCCGGGCCCGGCGCGCCATCCGCTCGATCGCCTGCCCCCAGCCGCCCCGCAGGTAGCGCGCGCCGGGCGGCACCGCGACGACCCGCCGCAGCCGCTCCTGCACGAACGCGGCGGAGAGCGACCCGGGGTCGTGGTGGAAGGCGACGACCCCCGTGAAGTTCGCCGCGGCCCGGGCCGCCCCGGCCCCGGCGACCCCGGTGGCCCAGGTCAGGAAGTCCACGTCCACGGGGGCCTTGCGCAGGTCGGTACGGGCCAGCCGCACCAGCCCGCGCGGCGGCAGAGCGCGGGCCGCGCCGTGCTGGCGGAACCGGAACGTGACGGCGTCCCGCAACGGGATCCGCCCGACCGGCCCGATCAGGTCGCGCCGCCGCAGCCAGGTCCACATCGGGCCGGTGTAGAAGACGTGCGGCCCCTCGTTGGCCCGGTACGGCCCGTCGGCGGTGCGGCCCCGGCCGCCGAGCGTGTGGTGGGCCTCGTAGAGGGTGACCTGCGCGCCGGCCTCGGCGGCGGTGAGGGCGGCGGTGAGTCCGGCGACTCCGCCGCCGACGACGGTGAGGTGCATGGTGGGTCCTTCCCCTTGGCGCTTGCTGTCACCAGGAGGACGGACGGGGGGCCGCGAAATGTGACACGGGGCGCGGTGGTGCGTCGGTCAGGTGCGGGGGAAGCGGGCCTGGAGGTCCCAGACCACCGGGTTGTCGGCGAGCCCTTCGTGCAGGTCGGTCAGGTCCGCGACCAGGTCGTGCAGGAAGTCCCGGGCCTCGCGCCGCAGCTCCGCGTGCGCGAAGGACAGCGGGCGCTCCTCGCCCGGCACCCAGTCCGCGGACACCTCCACGAACCCGAACCGCCGCCGGAACAGCATCCGGTCCGTCGACTCCGTGAAGTCCAGCTCGGCGTACTGCGGCCGGGCAGCGCGACTCCCGAGCGGATCCCGGTCCAACTCCTCCACGACCCCGCACAACGCCCACGCGAAGTCGAGCACCGGCACCCATCCCCAGGCTGTGGACAACTCCCGGTCGGCGTCGGTGTCGGCGAGGTACACGTCTCCGCAGAAGAGGTCGTGGCGGAGGGTGTGGGTGTCGGCGCGACGGTAGTCCGTCTGCGGAGGGTCCGGAAAGCGACGCGATAGCGAATACCCGATGTCAAGCACCCGCAGATGGTGCCATGCGCCTGCGGGTGCGCTGCGCTCCGGGGCCCTGCGTCGTTGCCCTTCGGGAGACTCGGTCTCCGCGGCCCGGTGGCAGGCTGCCCGCGCAGTTCCTCCCCCCTCGGCCCGAGAGGGACTGGGGAGCTTCCCGGTTCCTCACCTGCGGCCCGGTGGGTGGTTCTCGCGCAGTTCCCCGCGCCCCTAAACCCCTTGTCCCGCAGGTGACCGACCAGGTGAGCGAAACAGGGGCGCGGGGAACTGCGCGACCAGCCCATCACCGGGCCGCGGAGACGAACGCTCCCGCAGGGGGTACGGCGGTCCTGCCGGGGGCGCGGGGAACTGCGCGAGAACCATCCACCGGCCCGCGGACGCAAACGCAACCCGCAGGGAAACGGCGCCCCCCCGCCCGCCTACGGCAACAAGCGGCGTTCCTTGGCGACCGCCACCGCCCCCGCCCTCGTGTCCACGCCCAGCTTTCCGTAGATCCGGCCCAGGTGCGTCTTCACCGTCGCCTCGCTGATGAACAGCGCCCGGGCGATCTCCCGGTTCCCCAGGCCCCGGGCCAGCTGGCCCAAGATGTCCGTCTCCCGCTCCGTCAGTGACGGGCGGCCCGCCCCGCGCATGTGGTCCATCACCCGGCTGGCGACCGGCGCGGACAGCGCCGTGCGGCCCTGCGCCGCCGAGTGGATCGCGGTGAACAGCTCCTCCGGCCGCTCCGCCTTCAGCAGGTAGCCCGTGGCGCCCGCCTCGATCGCGCGGGTGATGTCCGCGTCCGTGTCGTACGTCGTGAGCACCAGCACGTGCACCTTCGACGAGGCGATGCGGCGCGTCGCCTCCACCCCGTCGATGCCGGGGCCGAGCTGGAGGTCCATCAGCACCACGTCCGGTGCGAGCTTCGCCGCCATCGCGACCGCCTCCTCGCCGCTGCCGGCCTCGCCGACGACCTCGATGTCGGGCGCGCTGCCCAGCAGCGCGAGCAGCCCGGCGCGCACCACGGCGTGGTCGTCGCAGAGCAGGATGCGGACGGGGGCGCTGGTACTCGTCATGGCTGCTCCAGGGGGATCGCGGCGGACACGACCGTACCTTCGCCGGCCGCGGATTCGATCGTGAGGGACCCGCCGAGCTGCCCGACCCGCGCCCGCATCGCCGCGATCCCGTGACCGCGCACCCCGGGCGGCACCCTCGGCGCACCGCCGCCCGCGGCGAACCCGCGCCCGTCGTCCGCGATGTCCAGGACGACCTGGTCGTCCAGGTGGCTGAGGGTGAGCGTGGCGCGGGACGCGTCGGCGTGCTCCCGTACGTTCGCCAGCGCGCCCTGCGCGATCCGCAGCAGCGCCGACTGGACCCGTACGGGCAGCGGCACCGGCACCCCGTCCACGTGGCAGCGCACCCGCAGCGCGTCCGACGACTCGCGCTCGGCCAGCGCGTGCAGCGCCTGCGGGAGCCCGCCGCCCGCCGCGAGGTCCGCCGGCGCGAGGTCGTGCACGAAGCGCCGGGCCTCGGCGAGGCTGCGCTCCGCGATGCCCTCGGCCGTACGGACGTGGCCGCGCGCGGTCGCCGCGTCGCTGTCCCAGGTGCGCTCCGCGGCCTGGAGCAGCATCTGCTGGCTGGACAGGCTCTGTGCGAGCGTGTCGTGGATCTCCATCGACAGCCGCTGCCGCTCCGCGAGCGTCCCTTCGCGGCGCTCGGTCGCGGCCAGTTCGCGCCGGGTGCGGATCAGGTCGTCCACCAGGGCCTGGAGACGTTCGGCCTGCCGGCGCATGTGCAGGAAGACGCCGGTGGCGAGCGCGGCGACGGTGGGCGGCAGGAGGAAGAGGTTCGGGTCGAGGCCGTGCCGCAGCTGCCACTCCGCGTACACGACGAGCGCGCTGAGGACGGCGACGAGCGCGATCGCCGCGCGCGTCGGCAGCGTCCGCAGCGCGGTGTAGATCAGCGGTACGGCGCACCACGCGAAGCTCGGCGCGAGCAGCACGATGACCACCCAGCAGCCGACGACCAGCCCGAAGCGCACCAGCTCGGCGCGGTCGGTCCGGCCGGGAACGCGCGCGGTGAGCCAGGGCCCGGCGAGCTGGAGCAGCGCGAGCGCGGTGCTCAGCCCGATGACCCACGACAGGCGCGGACTGCCCGGGTGGTTGATCACGAACCGCAGCAGCGCGCCGGCGAGCAGCGTCAGGAACGTGACGTTCATCAGCACGTCGAGCCAGCGGTCGTCGCGCCGCGCGCCGCGGTCGGCGCCCAGGGGCGGCGCGGCGGGGGCCGTGCGGTGGTGGTGGTCGTCCATCGTGTCCGTGTCCGTCGTTCGTTCTCCTGGCGCCGGCCCGTACGCGGCGCCGGCCCGTACGCGACGCCTGCGCGCACCCGGCGGCCGTGGCTCCCGCCCGGCCGCCTTCCTCGCATCGTGACCCGGCGCGACCACCTCCGCATCAGCCGATCGGTGGACCCGCGCCTCATCCATCATGCACGCGCCGAGGAGCCGGTACGCCGACGGCCGGACCCCGGCCCCGGCCGAAGAATCGAAGGCAGAGACCGAGGGCCCGGGCCGCAACGGCCCGTCCACCCCACCGCAGCACGCCATCCCCAGCCAGGAGCTTGAGGACCATGAAGAAGATGTCGACCCGCGCCCGCGTCATCACCGGTGCCGTCGCCGCCGCCGCGCTCAGCGCCGGTACGTTCGGCGCCGTGTCCGCCAACGCTTCCGCGCCCGCCGCCGAGTCGCGCGCCGCGGTGAAGGCCGACGCCCACAACCGCAACCTCCAGCAGACCACCCACCTGACGGTCGACGCCGCCACCAAGGCCGCGCAGGCCACCCTGGACGCCGCCGAGAAGGCCGGCCAGCGCATCACGGTCGCCGTCGTCGACCGCAACGGCAACACCATCGTCACGCTGCGCGGCGACGGCGCGGGCCCGCAGTCGTACGAGTCGGCGGAGAAGAAGGCGTTCACCGCGGTGTCCTGGAACGCCCCCACCTCCGAGCTGGTCAAGCGCCTGGAGAGCACCCCGAACCTGAAGGACATCCCCGGCACCCTCTTCCTCGGCGGCGGCGCGCCGGTCCAGGCCAAGGGCGCCCCGATCGCGGGCATCGGCGTCGCGGGCGCGCCGAGCGGTGCGCAGGACGAGGAGTTCGCGAAGGCGGGCGTCGCGGCGCTGGCCCGCTGACCACCGGCCGCCACGCGGGACGGAGCGCCGCCGCGGGAACGTGTCGTTCCTGCGGCGGCGCTCCGTCGTGCTCCCTACGATCACCCCATGCGCCGACTGCCTCGGTCCCTCGTCCCCCTGCTGCTCCTGGTCGGCTGCACCGACGGCGGCGCTTCGGGAACCCCGGGCGCGGCCGGCCTGCGGGACCCCCTCTTCCCCCGGCTCGGGAACGGCGGCTACGACGTGCGCCACTACCAGCTCACGCTGGAGTACGACCCGACCGCCGACCGCCTCTCCGGCACCGCCGAGATCCTCGCCGACGCCGCCCAGGACCTGAGCGCCTTCAACCTCGACCTGCACGGCCTGGACGTGGAGGACGTCACCGTCGACGGCGCGCCCGCCGCCGCCAACCGGGCCGGCGACGAGCTGACCGTACGGCCCCGGGACGAGCTGCGCCGCGACGCCCCGTTCCGCACGGTGGTGCGCTACGCCGGCACCCCGCGCACCATCACCGACCGGGACGGCGCGGAGGAGGGGTGGCTGCGGACCGCGGGCGGCGCGCTCGCCCTGGGCCAGCCGACCGGCTCCATGGCGTGGTTCCCCGGGAACCACCACCCCAGCGACAAGGCGACGTACGACGTCGCGATCACCGTGCCCCGGGAGCTGAAGGCGCTCTCCAACGGCGAGTTGGCGCGCGAGACGACGACGGGCGGCGCGACGACGTCCGTGTGGCGGTCGTCCGCGCCGATGGCGTCGTACCTCGCGACCCTGGTGATCGGCCCGTACGAGACGACGAACGGCCGCACCCGCGACGGGCTGCCGGTGCTGACCGCCGCGGAGGCGACGGTGGCGGCGCGCACCGCGGCCGTCGCGGGCCGCGTCGCGGAGGTCACGGAGTGGGCCGCCGGGCGCTTCGGCCCGTACCCCTTCTCGTCCGTCGGTGCGATCGCCGTACGGGACGGGGCGGCGGGTTACGCCCTGGAGACCCAGAACCGCCCGGTGATCCCGGCCGGGATGTACGACCTGCCGACCCTCGTCCACGAGCTGGCGCACCAGTGGTACGGGAACTCGGTGACCCCGGCGGACTGGCGGGACATGTGGCTGAGCGAGGGCTTCGCGACGTACGCGGAGTGGCTGTGGGCGGAGGACCGGGAGGGCACCCCGGCCGACGAGTCCTTCGCGGAGGCGTTCGCGACGGACGCGAACTGGTCCTTCCCGCCCGCGGCCCCGCCGTCGGCGGAACGCGTCTCGGACCCGCCGGTGTACGGGCGGGGCGCGATGGTGCTGCACCAGGTGCGGCGGGCGGTGGGCGAGGAGAAGTTCTCCGCGCTGCTGAAGGGCTGGCCGGCGGAGCACCGGCACGGCAACGCGTCGACGGAGGACTTCACGGCGTACGCGGAGGAGGTGGCGGGGCAGGACCTGGGGAAGGTGTGGAAGGTGTGGCTGTACGGGACGGGGGGCCGCCCGAGATGAGGGACGGCCCCCTGCCGTGGCTGTCTCAGAGATTCACGCCGAAGTCGCGGGCGATGCCCTCAAGACCGGCGGCGTACCCCTGGCCGACGGCGCGGAACTTCCACTCGGCGCCGTTGCGGTACAGCTCGCCGAAGACCATCGCGGTCTCGACGGCCGCGTCCTCGCTCAGGTCGTAGCGGGCGATCTCGGCGCCGCCGGCCTGGTTGACGATGCGGATGTAGGCGTTGCGGACCTGGCCGAAGTTCTGCGAGCGGGAGACCGCGTCGTAGATCGAGACCGGGAAGACGATCTTGTCGACGTCGGCGGGCAGCCCCGCGAGGTTGACGTTGATCTGCTCGTCGTCGCCGCCGCCCTCGCCGGTGCGGTTGTCACCGGTGTGGACGATGGTCTGGTCCGGGGTGGCCCGGTTGTTGAAGAAGACGAAGTGCGCGTCGGAGGCGACCTTGCCGGCGGCGTTCACGCCGATCGCGGAGGCGTCCAGGTCGAAGTCGGTGCCCGTGGTGGTGCGGACGTCCCAACCGAGGCCAACCGTGACGGCGGTGAGGCCCGGCGCCTCCTTGGTGAGCGAGACGTTGCCGCCCTTGGTCAGGCTTACTGCCATTGGGACATCCCCTTTGTGTTCGCGTGTGCGGGTCGGTGGATCCGACCCCTACGGACCGAAACTACCGTCATCCCTTCATAACGCCGTCGGGGCGGTCGCGGGTTCCGATGAATTCCAGGTGACGCGACGGCCCGGCCCGGGGGACGATGGACCCATGCCCGGTCCCCACGTCATACGCGGCTCCGTCTCCCTCCCGGAGGCCGAGCTGATGTGGCGTTTCTCCCGCTCCTCGGGCCCCGGCGGCCAACACGTCAACACCAGCGACTCCCAGGTCGAACTCCGCTTCGACCTCGCCTCGACGGAAGCGCTCCCCGCGGTCTGGAAGGCCCGCGCCCTGGACCGCCTCTCCGCCCGCCTGGTCGACGGCGTCATCTCCGTCCGCGCCTCGGATCACCGCTCCCAGTGGCGCAACCGCGAAACGGCAGCGACGCGCCTGGCATCCCTCCTCGCGGAGGCCACCGCACCCCCACCGAAGCAACGCCGCCCGACCCGCATCCCGCGCGGCATCAACGAGCGCCGCCTGAGGGAGAAGAAGCAGCGCTCGGAGAGGAAGCGGGGGAGGTCGGGGCGGGACTGGGGGTGAGCCCCGCGGGTGCGGGGAACACTGCCCGTTCCGGGTGGACGTGTCCACGAGCCCGGGACCACCCCCGCATACGCGGGGACTACAGGCGCCCACCTGCACTTTTACTCGGCCGGACCCCGGGTTTTACCCACTTCCTGAGAACGCGACAAACCGGACCCCTCCGTTCGTTCTTCCTGCGCAGAACCTAGCGCAAGGCCCGCGCGTCATCGCCGGCTACAACTCCCGGCCCGTACACCGTAGTCACGTACGCCAACAATGGCGCACCCCGCATCGGACTCCGCCTGGACCGGGTCGGTGCCGGCGGCGATGCGGCGCATGACCTCGACCTGCCAGGGCTGGGGCAAGAAGGCGATCCGGTGCACGAGTTCGGGGCCGTCGATCGTGCGCAGGTCAGCGTAGTCGGGTGGCGGTGGTCGCTCCCCGGCGCTGGCGTGCTTGGTCGCGTCGGTGAGGACGTCGCCGAGTGCGGCCGGGCCCGGCTGGAGCCGCCGTCGACGGCGTTGCATCTGTCGTAGCACCGCGGCTCTCCAGACGACGGGCAGCGCGGCGTACTGCCGTAACGACGCGACGGCGCACGCCACGTCACCCTCCCGGGCCGGGTCGGCTTCGGGCCACTGCTCGGCCCGCTCGGGTTCGCAGAGCACGGCGAAGTGCGCGACGTCGACGCAGAGCGCGATGATCTGCGGCCGGTACTCCTCGACGCCGGCGCTGAGCGGCCACGCCCGGCTGATCCGACGCCCGTCGGCGAGGCACCAGTGCAGGGCGGCGCGCTCGTGGTCGGGCAGCGTCTCCCAGACCCCGGACACGGTGAGCGCGTCCCACACCATCACGGGCGCGTCCCCGGCGAGCCCGGCGACGGTGCCCCAGTCGCGCAGCCGCCAGCACGCGAGGACGTCCAGAGCGCGGCGTACGGTATCCAGCCCCGATCCCCGGGATTGTTTCTCGTTCACGAATTCGGACTCTTTCCGCACGGAATCGAACAGCGGTCTCGGTCTCAGTCCCCTACACCGGGCCCGGCTCACCAGCGCGTAACCAGCCGTCGGATCACCTTCCCGGTGCAGGGTTTTCACGAAAGACAACTGGCTGGGACAGCGCAGGGGTAGCGTCGAAAAGGCTGGCAAACCCTGGCACTTGGGTCGGTGAGCTGGGAGGTGCTCCAACATGAGTGAGGATGAGCGGGACAGGAACGAGGGCCTGACCGATGCATTCGAGCGGTCGGGGATGTCACAGGGCGATCTGGCGCGACGCGTCACGGCGAGAGCCCGGCGCTTCGGGCTGCGACATGTGAACCCGGACGCCAGCAGCGTTCGCCGGTGGTTGCAGGGCACCAAACCGCGTGATCCGCTTCCGCGGCTCATCGCTGATGTGTTCTCGGAACGGTTTGGTCACCGGGTGACCACCTACGACCTCGGGTTCGGGAGCCCGCCCGACCTTGACCGGCCGTTGACGTACAGCCCATCGTTCACAGAGACAGTCGAGTCGGTGACCGAGCTAGGGAGAGCGGACATGGACCGCAGGAAGTTTCTCGCCGCGGCGCCCTTCGCGGCGGCGGCAGGAGTCGGGCCTTCGCGTGACTGGCTGTTGACGGCGCTTGACCAGGAACCCAAGCCCGGACCCCGGGTGCGGCTGGAGGACGTGACCGAAGTCCGCAACATGTTCGCCCGGTTCCAGGAGATCGACGTGATGCAGGGCGGTGGTTCCGGGCGCCTGCTGCTCACCAAGTACATGAACGCACACGTCTATCCGCTGCTGCGCAGGACGCACGCGGAGGACGTGCGTCGCGCGCTGTGCGGCGCGGCTGCCGAGCAGACGTACCTGCTGGGCTGGATGGCCTTCGACTCCGGCGAGCACGGCACAGCACAGCGCTACCTCATCCAGGCGCTCCGGCTCGCGGAGGAGTCCGAGGACGTACGCCTTGGAGCGCACGTACTGGCGGGCATGGCCGACCAGACCACGGTGCTGGGGAACCCGGCGGAGGGCCGCAAGATCGCCCAGGCGGGACGTCAGGGACTGCGGGGCTCGGACTCGCCGGCGTGCCTGGCGGACCTGTGGGCCCTCGAAGCCCGGGCCCTCGCGGCGCTGGGTGACTCCGTGGGGACCGCGCGGGCGATCGCCTCCTCGGAGCGGGAGTTCGCCCGGGTCGACCGGGACGCTGAGCCTGAGTGGGCGCGGTTCATCGACGGCGCGTACTTGCACGGCGAGTACGCGACGGCTTTCCGCGACCTCGGCCAGGCGGCCCCCTGCGCCGAACATGCCCGCCGCTCCATCGGCTACGCCCGCACCCAAAATCGCGCTCGTCGCGGCGCCATGTCCCACGCCATACTGACCGTCTCCCACCTGGACGGCGGAGACCTGGAGTCGGCGCACTCAACGGGCCTGCGCACGCTGGAACTCGCGCGCCAGGTCAAGTCGTCCCGCTGCACGGACGCGGTCCGCGACGTCCAGCGCCGTCTGATCCCCTTCGGTCGGCACCCGTTGGTGGCCGACTTCAACGAGCGCGCGCGAAGCGTCGTCGCAGCTTAGGGAGCGTGAGCGCCCTTCGGCGCGTCCGCAGCGAACGCGCTCCGTACGCAGGTCAGATTCCAGGTTCGAGGCAGAGGAGCACGGTCAGGGCGATGGTGTCTGCCACGGGGCCCAGCAACGCGAGTCGTGCGGAGTGGACGAGGCGTCGTCGGATGCCGGACCGCACGGTCTGCGCAGCGCCCGGACCTCTGTCGCCACCAGGGGTCGTCGACCCCCGAAAGCGACTCAAGTCCGTGACCACTTCTTGAACGGCTGCTCGGCACGGGGCCGAGTTGGATCCAGCATCCGTTTTGCAGGAGGCAGCAGATGAGCGACATTCGGTTCGCTTGGCTGGAGATCACCGGGAAGTGCCAGCTGGTATGTGAACACTGTTACGCCGACTCCGGTCCCCGCGGCAGCCACGGGACATTGGGCACAGCGGACTGGCGGCGGGTGATCGAGCAACTCGCCGAACACGGCGTCACGGCGGTTCAGTTCATCGGAGGGGAGCCCATGCTCCACCCCGGGCTTCACGGATTGATCGACTTCGCGCTCGGCCGGCGCCTCCGGGTGGAAGTCTTCTCCAACCTCGTCCATGTCCCGGAGGTGCTTTGGCCGGCCCTGGAACGGGACGGTGTGTCATTGGCGACGAGCTACTACTCAGATGATCCGGCCGAACACGCCGCCGTCACCGGCCGCCCGAGCCATGCCCGCACCAAGGCGAACATCGCCGAGGCCGTTCGCCGGAGGATCCCTTTACGAGTAGGCGTCATCGACGTCCGAGAGGGGCAGCGCGTGTCCGCCGCCCAACGGGAGCTGGAAGCGGTCGGCGTCCTGCAGATCGGTACGGATCGCCTGCGGCAGGTCGGCAGGGGCGTGCGGGAGAGTTCGCCGGACACGTCCCAGCTCTGCGGGCACTGCACCTCCGGGGTGATCGCGGTGTCACCGGATGGTTCGGTGACGCCCTGCGTGTTCTCCCGGTGGCTGCCGGTGGGAAACGTGATGGATGCAGCCCTGGCCGATATCCTGGCCAGTCCCGAGGCCCGGCGGGTGCGGGAGGAGCTGGCGGCTGATTTCGCCGCTCGCGAGGTGACTGCGGTGGGGAGGCCGAAGCCTCCGCCGTGCGATCCGAAGTGCGGACCGTCATGCGGGCCGGCTTGCACCCCTTCCTGTTGGCCGACGGGGACGGGCCCCTGCCGTCCCAAGGGGGGCTGCCAGCCGAACTACGACTAGGAGCAGCGTGTTCGTCGACCGGGTGTCAGTACCGGAGGGCTTGGCTCCGGGCCGGGCCGAGCGCGGCCAGTGGCCCTTCACCGTTCCTGCCGTCGCGCAGCTCCTTGACGAGGGGCTGCGCTTCGACCGGCCGGTGACCTTCCTGGTCGGGGACAACGGCTCGGGCAAGTCCACACTGGTCGAGGCCATTGCGGAGAGCTTCAAGCTGGACGCGTACGGCGGACGGCTCGCCCGGGTCCACGGCCGTCCTGACCCGACGAAGACGCCGCTCGGCGAGGTGCTGCGGGCGGACACGACCCGGGCGGGAGCCCGGATGCTAGCGGGTCCGCGGCGGAACAAGAAGGGGTTCTTCCTCCGGGCCGAGACTGCGTTCGACATGACGGAGAACCTCGGCGGCGTGCCGGGGTACTGGGCGGAGGACACCAGCGCCATGAGCCACGGCGAGGGCTTCCTCGCCGTGTTCCGGGCCATGTTCGACGTGCCCGGCTTCTACGTCATGGACGAGCCGGAGGCCGCGCTGTCGTTCACCTCGTGCCTCCAACTCGTCGGACTGATGCACCAACTCGGTGAGAGCGGTGCCCAGGTCGTCTGCGCGACCCACTCGCCGATCCTGGCCAGCACCCCCGGCGCGGACATCGTCGAAGTTGGCGACCACGGATTCCAGCGGACCCAGTGGGAGCATCTGGAACTGGTCGACCACTGGCGCCGCTACATGAGCAACCCGAACGCCTACCTGCGGCACATCGTCCCGTGAACGTCACGCCCAACCCCGACGAGGTCGCCGAAGCCGACCGGCGCTTCCGCACGTGGATGCGTCTGAACCTTGACCGCGCCGCCGCCCACTTCGACCTCACCGTCACTGGGGAGCCCGCCTTCGGCTGGCGGGACCGTTCGATCAGCGCCCCGGCGGACAGCCCGCACGGGGCCCGCTGGCTTCGCGTCGTCTCCGAGCAGATCGAGTGGGCGCGCGGTCACGGGTGGGCGGGCAACGCCGATGCCAATGAGGTGGTCGGAGTGCCCAAGCCTCGCGTACTCGGCGTCCACGAGTGGGACGAAGGTGACTGGCGGCGCCAGCGCGCCGAAGTCATGACCCTCGTGCCAGGGACGCCTTGCTCGTCCACGGACACGGCACCGTCGGGACTCGACCCGTCCGACACCTGGTGGGGTCAGCTCCACCAAGCCCTGCAACGCCTGGCCGAGACGGCGACGGATCGTGTCAGCACCGACCAGGAGAAGGTCGACCGTCGCGTGCGCGCCGCCTTCGGAGAGGGAACGGAGGTTCGCATCCGGAGGTGGGAGACGGTCCACGGCGACCTGCACTGGGCCAACCTCTTTGACCCGCTGGCCGTCGTCGACTGGGAACTCTGGGGCCGGGGTCCGGCAGGCACGGACGCGGCCACCCTCTACTGCTACAGCCTCACCAACCCCCGCCTGGCCCGGAAGGTCCTCGACCACTTCCCCCTCCTCGACACCCCCGACGGACACCGTGCCCAGCTCTACGTAGCCGCCCGCCTCCTTCACCGAGCGGAACTCGGCGACCACCCCGGGCTCACCCGGCCGCTCAATGAGCTCGCGCAGCGGCTCCTGCGGCGTCCTTCCCGGTAGGTACCACGGCGGGACCCCCGCACGCGTGGGGGCATCGACGGACCTGAGCCCGGTCACGTCGTCCCGCTGCACGGACGCGGTCCGCGACGTCAAGCGCCGCCTGATCCCCTTCGGCCGCCACCCGTTGGTGGCCGACTTCAACGAGCGCGCGGAGCGGCGTCGCGCCGTAGGGAACGCGGGGCCTCCGACGTCGCCGGAGTCTAGAAGCACCCGCCCGCCGAGGGGGCGGGTCGGGCTCTCATGCTGCCCTGCCGGAGAGGACACGGGATCTAGGACAAACTTTGGCCTATACGGACCCTAGGTTGCTGGCAACCGATGCTTCGAAGGGACCGCGATGCCTGAGCAGACCAGCAACGCGCCGCAGGGCCACACCACCGTTGCGCCCTGGGTCGTCACCGATGACACAGGCGCGTTCCTCGACTTCGTCACCCAGGCGTTCGGCGGGCAGGAACTGTCCCGGGTGCCGACCGAGGACGGCTTGATCGGACACGCTGAGATCCGGGTCGGCGACACCGTGGTGATGGCCTTCGACCGACACGCGGACTGGCCCGCCATGCCGAGTCTGCTGAACGTGTACGTGGCCGACGTCGACAAGACGTTCTCGCAGGCCGTCGAAGCCGGCGGCAGGGTCGTCACTCCCCCCGCCGATGATGCGTTCGGGCAGCGGGGCGGACGTATCAAGGACCCCTTCGACAACATCTGGTGGGTGACCAGCCACGTGGAGGACCTCTCCGACGACCAGATGTGGGAGCGGCTGCAGGACCCCGTGTACGGCGAGGCCATGCGTGTGGCCCAGCAGACGCTGGACGCGGAACTCAGCGGCCGACGTCGTGGACGCAGCAGCGCCCCGGTGAAGAGCACCGACTGACTGCGTCCCGCGCACGGCCCGCCGGCCTCGGGTCGTCACGGGAGCGTGTCGCGCACCTGTACCGGGCGGTGGTCAGGTCGCAGTGATGCCGAGGTCGGCGATGAGGGCGCGGACGCGGTGTTCGATGGTGTCGCGGATGGGGCGTGTGGCGTCGGGGGTTTGTCCGGCGGGGTCGTCGAGGGGCCAGTCGAGGTAGGTCTTGCCGGGGAAGACGGGGCAGGTGTCGCCGCACCCCATGGTGATGACGACGTCGGAGGCGCGGACGGCGTCGGGCGTGAGGAGCCTCGGGGTGAGCCCGGTGAGGTCGATGCCCTTCTCGGCCATGACCTCGATGACGGCGGGGTTGAGCTGCTCCGTGGGCTCCGAGCCGGCGGAGCGGACCTCGATCCGGTCGCCGGCGAGGTGGGTGAGGAAGGCGGCGGCCATCTGGGAGCGTCCGGCGTTGTGGACGCAGACGAACAGTACGGACGGCCGGGCCGGCATGCGGTCAGACACGGGTGGAGCCTTCGGCGGTAGGGGCGGCTGGTTCGGCCGCCGGGGCAGGGGCGGTGGGGAAGTAGCGGCGGGCCTTGAGGGCGACGTGGACGAGGCCGATGAGGACGGGGACCTCGATGAGGGGGCCGACGACTCCGGCGAGGGCCTGTCCGCTGCTGGCGCCGAAGGTGGCGATGGCGACCGCGATGGCCAGCTCGAAGTTGTTCCCGGCGGCGGTGAACGCCAGGGTCGTCGCCCGCGGGTAGTCGAGTCCGGCCGCGCGGCCGATGGCCATGGACCCGGCCCACATGACGGCGAAGTACACGAGCAGGGGGAGGGCGATCCGGGCGACGTCCAGGGGCCGGGAGGTGATGGCGTCGCCCTGGAGGGCGAAGAGGATCACGATGGTGAACAGGAGTCCGTAGAGGGCGAACGGACCGATCCGGGGGACCAGTTCCGTCTCGTACCAGTCGCGGCCCCGGGTCTTCTCGCCGATCCGGCGGGTGAGGTACCCCGCGGCGAGCGGGATGCCGAGGAAGACCAGGACGCTGCCCGCGATCTCCCCCACGGAGACGTCGAGTCCGCTGGTGGCCAGGCCGAGCCAGCCGGGGAGCAGGTCGAGGTAGAACCAGCCGAGGAGGCCGAAGGCGAGGACCTGGAAGACGGAGTTGAGGGCGACGAGGACGGCGGCGGCCTCCCGGTCGCCGCACGCGAGGTCGTTCCAGATGATGACCATGGCGATGCAGCGGGCGAGCCCGACGACGATCAGTCCGGTGCGGTACTCGGGCAGGTCGGGGAGGAAGGTCCACGCCAGGGCGAACATCAGCGCCGGGCCGAGCAGCCAGTTCAGGACCAGCGACCAGATGAGGAGGGGGCGGTCGCGGGTGACGGTGTCGAGCCGGTCGTAGCGGACCTTGGCCAGCACCGGGTACATCATCACCAGCAGGCCGAGCGCGATCGGCAGCGACACCCCCGCCACCGTCACCCCCGCGAGCGCGTCACCGAGGCCGGGAACGAGCCGTCCGAGGCCGAGCCCGGCGGCCATCGCCGCGAGGATCCACAGCGCGAGATAGCGGTCGAGGAACGACAGTCGCGCCCCCGCAGGCCCGGCCGCGGCGGCGGTGGGGGCGCTCACGCGCCGGGCCCGGCATCGGCAGCGTCTCCGGCGGGGCCGCACCCGGTGGACGCGGTCGGGAGGGGTTCGCCGCCGGGGCGGGTGAGGATTCCGGCGAGCCGGTCGGTCATCTCCGGCAGCAGCCGGTAGTACACCCACGTCCCGCGCCGCTCGGAGGCGATCAGCCCGGCCTCCCGCAGCAGCTTCAGATGGTGCGAGATCGTCGGCTGGGACAGCTCGAACGCCGGGGTCAGATCACACACGCAGACCTCCCCGCCCGCGCGGGAGGCGATCATCGACAGCAGTCGCAGCCGCACCGGGTCCCCCAGCGCCTTGAACACCTTCGCCAGCACCTCGGCCTGCTCCGGGTCCAGCGGCGCGGACAGCAGCCCCGGGCAGCAGCCCTCTGTTACGGCGCCCTGACCGAGCACCTCAAGCCCTTGAATCGACATTCTTCTATGTTGACGAACTTCGATCCAAGAGGCAAGCTCAAAGGCATGGCATCGATAAACGTCGATACAGCCAGTTCGAGGGAGACCGTCATGTCCCGTGTCCAGCTCGCACTCAACGTCGCCGACCTCGAAGCGTCGGTGACCTTCTACTCCAAGCTGTTCGGCACCGAACCCGCCAAGCGGCGCCCCGGCTACGCGAACTTCGCCCTCACCGAGCCCCCGCTGAAGCTCGTCCTCATCGAAGGCGAGCCCGGCCAGGACACCCGCCTGGACCACCTCGGCGTCGAAGTCGCCGACTCCGACGACGTGACCGCCGCCACCACCTGCCTGAAGGACGCGGGCCTGGCGACGTTCGAGGAGAACGACACCTCCTGCTGCTACGCCCTCCAGGACAAGGTCTGGGTCACCGGCCCCGGCAAGGAGCCCTGGGAGGTCTACGTCGTCAAGGCCGACGCCGACCAGATGGGCAAGGCCCCGGCGGTGGCTCCGGAAGTCGCCAACGGCGGTTGCTGCACCAGCACGTCCGACGCACCCGAACCGGCCGGGGAGTCCGTTGGATGCGGCTGCGGGGACTGAACCGCACCCCGGCCCGGGCGAGGTCGCCGAAGCCGGCCGGCGCCTCTGTCAGTGGCAGGTGGCAGGCTCCGCCCATGAGTTACGACCTTGCTGTCTGGGAAGGCGAGCGGCCCGCAGACGACGCCGCCGCGGGCCGGTGTTTCGACGAGTTGTACGAGAAGTACGTGGCCGCGGGCGGGCCCGACGTTCCACCGACCCGGCAGATCGCGGAGTTCGTCGCCGCGCTCCTGGAGCGGTGGCCCGACCTCACTGAAGACGAGGACGACACTTCGCCGTGGTCGAGCGGGCCGCTCATCAGCGAGGCGAGCGGCCCTCTCATCTACTTTCCGATTCGCTGGAGCATGGTGGAGGAGGCAGCCCTCCACATAGCGGGGGTGGCCTCGTCGATGGGGCTCAACTGCTATGACCCACAGGGGCAGTGCCTTTGGCCGCGGTGATCGTCGGGCGCTGCGTGCCAGGTTGCTGAACCGCTCAGAAAGCCGATACTGAAAGGGGTATGCGACCAGGGTGCCAGCTACTGCGTGTATGGAACGGTGGCCCCGGCGAAACGCAAGGATTCCCGCGAGTCAGGCTCGATCGAGCCGACATGGGTGACGTTCTCCGTGGCAGTGGTTGAGACCGCGTCCGCGAAGGAGGAGCAATCCCATGACGGACATCTTCTTCGGCAACCCCGACAAGCCGATCGTGCCGAGCGCGGTGATCATCAGGGAGACCGACACGTTCCAAGTCCAGTGGAGCGCGGTCAACCGCAGCGGCAAGGACGTCGACGCCTTCACGGACCGGCTCGTGGTCACGAGCATCCCGGAAGGGTGTCCCGGCAGCGACGACGCGGAGCACCCGGTGGTGTTCGACAGCACCTTCGACGAGCCGGCGCTCGGGCCCGGCCAGGGCGGTCCTGAACAGAACCCGACCGTGGGTCCCTTCGCGGCGGGTTCCTACCGGCTGACGGTGACGCTCGCCAACGACACCGGCGCCGGGGACTCGACGTTCGTCTGCATCCCGATCGAATCCGCGCAATAGCAGATCCGCGCAACAGCAGAGGGGTGGACACCGGAAGGGGACAGGCCATGGCCGATCAGTTGGAATTCGTCGAGGACTTTCCGCAGATCGTTCCTGATCCGCCGCGATCGCTCGTGCAGTTCTCCGTGAAATGGAAGGTCGAGAACCTCGGCGACCAGGATTCGCCGGAGGCCGAAGTCAGGGTCGACGTCATTGACGGGAACGGCGGTGTGGTGCTCACGTCCATCGGGCGCAACGTCGTGCAGCTGACGCCGGGCCAAACGGACGAGGACACCGTGGACGTCGGCGCGGTGAGCAGCGGCAATTACACCGTCGAAGTGGTGGTCGACGGTCAGAAGGCGATCATTCCGATCACCGTCCTGTGAGGTGCGGCAGAAAGCCCCGACCGTGCGGTGACCGATGACCAGAACATAGCGCCGTCGCCCCGCACCCGCATCAGACGATCGGACGACACCGGCGTCCCCCACTGTGATCGACGATGGTGTCCGGTGCGGCGACCCGAGTCATGTGCAGGCGGCGCCACCGTGGAGGCAGCGGTGGAGTAGGGAGCCACCGCCGTGCCGAGCACGGAGCAAGGGAGCCGCCGATGAACACCAGTAACGCCAGCAGCGAAGACAGCGAAGACAACGCACGCAACGCAGGCAACGCACGCAAGGCCAGCAACACCGCACTCCTCGACGCCGCCAAGCGGGGCGACGCCGGTGCCGTACGGGCCGCGCTCGGTGCCGGCGCCGACGTCGAGGCGCGCGACGCGGAGCTGCGGACGCCGCTGCTGCTCGCCGCGCTCGGAGATCACATCGAAGCCGCACGCGCGCTCGTCGTCGCGGGCGGGGATCCGAACGCGCAGGACGCGCGGCACGACAGCGCGTGGCTGGTCACCGGGGTGACCGGGAGCGTCGCGATGTTGCGGGTGTTGCTGCCCGCGGGGCCGGACGTTACCCTGCGGAACCGGTTCGGCGGGGTTTCCGTCATTCCCGCCAGCGAACGCGGCCACGTCGCGTACGTCCGCGCCGTCGTCAGCGAGACCGACATCGACGTCAACCACGTCAACGACCTCGGCTGGACCGCGCTCCTGGAGGCCGTGCTGCTCGGGGACGGCGGGCCGGCGCACCAGCAGGTCGTGAAGATCCTGCTCGCCGCGGGCGCACGGCCCGACCTGGCGGACGCCGACGGGGTGACGCCGCTCCAGCACGCCCACCGCCGCGGCTTCGAAGAGATCGCCGCGCTGCTGAAGGGCGCGCAGTGAGGGCCCGTCGTGCGGGCGCCCTGGGCGCCGCGCTGCTCGTCGCCGTACTCAGCGGGTGCAGCGCGTCCGGAAACACCCCCCAGAGCGCCTCCGCGAGCAGCGACCGGTCCGCCGCACCCGCCGCCACGCCCCTTCCCTCCGGCACCGCCACACCCCCGGGCACCCTCCTCGTCGCCGACTTCGGCGGCGACACCGTCACCTTCCTCGACCCCGCCCGCGGGCCGTTCGCGTCCGTGAAGGTCGGGACCGCGCCGTACGGGCTCGCCGTCGGGGCGGACGGGCGCGCCTGGGTCGCCACCGCCGAGGGCGTCGCGATCGTCGACACCCGCACCCGCACCAATCTGGGCCGCGTCCCGTACCGCACCGAGAGCGGGCCGGTCACGGACGGCGAGTACCGCGGCGGCGGGATGGGGATCGCGCTGGCGCCCGACGGGAAGCGGGCGTATGTGGGTGTCAACGTGCCCGGCGGGAACGGCACGTTGGAGGTCATCGACACCGCGACCCGGAAGGTCGTCGACACCGTGCCCGTCGGACGTCGGCCCTTCGACGTGGACGTGTCACGGGACGGCGCCGAGGTGTACGCCACGAACCACGACTCCTTCGATGTGACCGCGGTCGACGCCCGCACCCTGGACGCCCGCCGCCACGAGGTCGCGCCCTACGGCACCGAGGGCGGGCTCGGCTCCTGGCTGAAGCCGCACTACGCGGTCGTACGGGAGGACGGTCGGCTGCTGCTGCCCTTCGAGGGCGAACGGCTGGCCGTGCTCGACCCGCGAACCGGACGGGTGGAGATCGAAGAGATGACCGCCAACACCCATCAGCACGGAGCCGCCCTCACGCCCGATGGCACGTTGCTGGTCGTCGGGACCGGGCCGATCGGCTCGGACGACGAGGACCCGTCGCTGACGATCCGTACGAAGGACGGAACGGAGCGGGTCGTTCCGCTCACCGGTCCGCACGAGGACGTGGCCGTCTCGAAGGACGGGCGCACGGCGTACGTCACCGGCGGCTTCACCAGGTCCGGCTACTGGGACGGGGTCACCGTCGTGGACGTCGCGACCGGCGACACGCGTCGACTGGCGGGCGGCGAACGGCCGCTGGGCGCCGCGGTGCTGTAGCGCGGCGGCGGTGCGCCGACGTCAGGCTTCGGGCCGGCTCGGCGCTACCGCGACGGCGCTCCGACGACGTGGTCGATCGCCGCGGCGACACCGGCCGTGAGGTGGCTCGGGCGGAACGCCTCCTGCGTCCACGCGCGACCGTTGGACACCCACACGCTCCCCAGCCCCAGCGCGTGCGCGCCGGCGATGTCGGCGTGCGCCGAGTCCCCGACGACCCACGCGCCGTCGAGGGGGAGTCCGACGGCCGCCGCAGCCGCCCGGAAGATCTCGGGCTCGGGCTTCTTGTGGCCCACCGCTTCGGAGACCACCCACGCCTGGACGAGCCGGTCCAGGCCGGTGCTGCGGATCTTGGCTTCCTGCTGGGGCGTCTCGCCGTTGGTGACGATCACGCACGACCAACCGTCGGCGTGCGCCCGTGCCAGGGCCTCGCGGGTGGGGTCCAGCAGGGCGACGCGGTCGGCCCCGCCGTTGTCGAGCAGGGCTTCGACGGGGGCGGCCAGCGACGTGCCGTACCGGTCGGTCATGGCCGCGGCGACGTCCGCGCGCGGGGCGTAGCCGTTGGCGTCGAGGTCCGTGAGCCACGCGAGGTCGGCCGCCGGCAGGCCGTGCACGGCCAGGAACTCCGCGACCGCGCCGGCGAAGGCCGCGTCGCGGTCGACCAGGGTGTTGTCGAGGTCCAGCATCAACAGCGGCATGGGCGCCAGTAGATCACGCACCAAAGGCCGCCCGTACGCCCGTTGGCCACGCGCCAGGAGCCCGCCGGTGTGCCCGTTGGCCACGCACCGAAGTCCGCTCGTCCGCCTGTCGGCCATGCGTCAGGAGCCCGCCCGTACGCGAGGAAGCCGCTCACCGGAGCCCGCCCGCGGGTCTGCCGGGCACGCCCGGTGACGCGCGGCGGCGAGCGCCGTCCCGGGCTCTCAGCCCAACCGCCGGTACCGGCCCCGGAAGTACATCAGCGGGCCGCCCTCCGCGCTCGGCAGCTCCACGTCCAGCACCCGGCCGATCACCAGCGTGTGATCGCCCGCCACCACCCGCTGCTCGGTGCGGCATTCGAGCGTCGCGAGCGCACCGCCGACCAGCGGGGCGCCCGAGACCGTGCCGCGGCGGTACGGGATGTCCTCGAAGAGCAGCCGGTCGCTCAGGCGGCCCTTCATCGCGAAGCGCCCCGCGATGTGGCGCTGGCTCTCCGCGAGCACGGAGACCGCCCACAGCGGCTGCTCGGACAGCAGGTCGTCCATGCGGGAGCCGTTGCGCAGGCTGACCATCACCAGCGGCGGGTCCAGGGAGACCGAGACGAACGCCGTGGCCGTCATGCCGGCGTCCTCGCCGTGCGGGCCGGCGTCCTCGTCGAACGCGGTCACCAGGACCACTCCCGCGGAGAGTCGGGACATGGCAGCGCGGAAATCGTCGTTGCTCACCCCCTCAGCATGGGGGACGGCGGCGGGGAGGGGACCGGAGGCGGAGGTCGTCTGCAGCACACCGGAACGCTAACCGGACGAATCCCCGCGCCGCATCGGGCCCCGGGCGCTGCCTTGGTCCTAGGACCAGAGTCCCATGGACGGGAGTTCCCGCCCGGCGGCCGCCCGGGCCGCGGCCGGGCGGCGCACACGGCCTCCTGAGGCTCCTGGACCCCTCGGACCCCACCCATCACGCGCGCCCGCGCACCACCCCGTACCGCCCCCGTACCGCCCGTCCGGCTCCGTACGCACGCCCGATTTGCTCAGAGAAATCCCTGGTGAAGACCCAGTGGACGGGGCGCCGCGTGCACGGAATGCCCATCTTCTCATGTGACTTGAGTCACAGAGGGCGCTATTTGTTGACCCTGTGTACCGAGTGGACAGCTCACTGTGATTCAGTGGCCGGGAAACCGCGCACGGACCGAGCGCGAAACACGACCGTGAGAAGACCGCACAAGAAGGCCGAAGAGATACCTGGAGTCTGCTGTCGAGGTCTCGGGGAGAGCGAGCATGGAGACCGAGTCGGAGCCCTACGTCCGTCTTGCGACCCTGCGGCAGCTGCACAAGGTGGTCGCGGACCTCAACACCGCGCGTAGTCTCGCCGACACCCTTCAGGCCGTCGCCGACGGCATCGTGAAGGGCCTCGGCTACGAGCTCGCCTGCGTCAACCTCGTCCGGGCCGACGGAGACCTCGTCGTCGCCGCCTTCGCGGGCAGCGCCGCCGCCGAGGCCCTGATCACCGGACGCGTGGGCCCCCGGGCCTCCTGGGAGCGCCGGCTGTCCATGGGCGAGGCGTGGGGGGAGCTGCGGTTCATCCCGCACACCGAGGGCTGGGTCCTGATCGAGGACGACGTGCCGCAGTGGCACACCGACGGCCCCGAGCCCCGCTTCGAGGACGAGTGGCACCCCCGGGACCGGCTCTACGCCCCCATGTACGGCTCCGGCGGCGGCCGGGAACTGCTGGGCGTCATCTCCGTCGACCGGCCGCGCAACGGCCGGCGCCCCGGCCCGTGGGGTCAGGAGGCGCTCCAGATGTACGCCTCCCAGGCGGGCATCGCGATCAGCAACGCCCGGTTGCGAGCAAACATGCAAAGGGCGCTCGTCCGGTTGGAGCGCGAGCAGCAGGCGCTGCGCGCCAGCGAGGAGTCCTTCCGGCAGGCGTTCGAGTACGCGCCCAGCGGCATGGCCATCGCCGAGATGGGCGGCGACCAGCACGGCCGGCTGCTGCGGACCAATGACGCGCTGTGCCGGCTGCTGGGCCGCCCCGCCTCCGCGATGCGCCGGTACTCCTTCGCCGACCTGGTGCACCCCGAGGACGTGGGGACGCTGCTGCGGACCTCCGCCGAGGGCGGCCGGGCCGAGATCCGGCTGGGGCGGCGGGACGGCACGTACGTCTGGGTCTCGCTGCGCAACTCCGTCGTCGCCGACACCGCCGACGGGCCCCGCTTCCTGCTGACCCACGTCGAGGACATCGAGGACCGCAAGCGGCACGAGCTGGCGCTGGCCCACCGCGCCTCGCACGACGCGCTCACCGGGCTGCCCAACAGCGCGGAGCTGCGCTCCCGGCTCAGCTCCCGGCTGTGCGAGCGCCCGCAGGCGGCGCGGGGCACGGCCGCGGCGGAGGTGTACGAGTCGTACGAGTACGACCCCGAGACGGAAGCGATCTTCTCCCCCGACGGGTACTCGTTCGGGCACCCGGGGCACCCGTACGACCACCACGTGCACGTCGTCGCACCGGACTCGGAGGCCGCAGCGAGTGCGGCGGTCGACAACGCGTCCCCCGAGGCCGCCGCCGGCGACGACGGCACCAAGGGCCTCGCGGTCCTCTTCTGCGACCTGGACGGCTTCAAGTCCATCAACGACCGCTTCGGCCACCAGACCGGTGACGCGGTGCTGGTCGAGGTCGCGCGCCGGCTCACCACCGGCGTGCGCGACGGGGACACCGTCGCCCGGCTCGGCGGTGACGAGTTCGTCGTCCTCGCCGACGGCCTGGGCGCGGCGGACGCCGCCGACCTCGCCGTCCGGCTGCGGAGCGCGATCGTCCTCCCGATCCGGGTCGGGGGCCGCGGAGTCCGCGTCGGCGCCAGCTTCGGCATCGGCTGGGCGAGCTGCGGGATGACCGTGGACGAGGTGCTGACCTCGGCCGACGAGCGGATGTACGTGGAGAAGCGGTCGCGTTCGAAGGTGCACCGGAGGGCGGGGTGAACCGCCGGGCCGCCTCCGGGCGTCCCCGAGAGTGCCCCGGGGGACCCGTTCGGCCGTTACTCAGCGGTCGTACGCTCTTGGGGGTAAGAGCCTGTCGGGTGGCCTGCGATCGGGGAGCGGACGCGGTCTGGCACGCCCGATCAGAGGTCACCCGACAGGCTCTCAGCCGGTGCGGTGGCGTCCGGTGGGGCGCTCGGAGTTCCACCGATCACGTGCAACACCGGACCAATCGGTTACTCCGAACCGGGTAGGCTCGCCCGCGTCGGCGTGCCGCCGACGACATGGTGAGGAGTGACAGGGATGACGGCCGCGAACAACGGCGGTAACACGCCGAACGGCAGCACGCCCGAAGACGACGACCCGTTCGGCTACCTCTACGAGGACGGACAGGCCGCGGGCGCCAACCGGCCCGGCCAGGGCCGCGGCTACGGCTACCCGGGTCCGGCCACCCAGCCCGGCGTTCCCCGTACCTCGTACAACCATGTACGGGCCGTCGGCGAGCGCCAGTACGGTGGCCACACCCAGGGCGGCCAGAGGCACGGCTACGGCTACCCGCCGCCGCAGCAGGGCCAGTTCCCGCAGCAGGGGTACGGACAGCCCACCGCGCAGTACGCAGCCCCCGAGACGTACCCCGGCGGCGCCCCTGCCCGCCCGGGTCCGCCGCAGGGCGCCGGCACGAACGGCGGTGGCCGCGGACCGAACACGAAGGCGCTGCTGATCGGTGCCATCGCGGTGGTCGCGGTCGTCGTCATCGGCATCAGCGTCGCCCTGCTCACCAAGGACGACGACAAGGCCGACAAGGCCGCCGACGACCGGCCCACCGCCAGCGCCGGCACGGGCGACACGGTGAAGCCCAGCGGCGAGCCGGACGAGAAGCCGAAGGACGACAAGCCGAAGAACGAGGCTCTGCCGAAGCAGGACGCGGTGACGCTGAAGCTGGGCGGCTCTGCCTCCGCAGGCACGGACATCAAGGGCGCGGAGGGCGCCGGCGGCGCGTTTGTGACCGGCCTCAACGAGGTCGGCGCTTCGGTGACGTGGAAGGCTCAGGTGGAGACGCCGGGTGAGTACCGGCTCTACGTGCGATACACGATCCCCGCGCAGGACGCCAACGCCACCTTGACCATCAACGGGAAGGCCAACTCCAACCCGATCGGGCTGAAGAACTTCATCAAGTCGTCGGATCCGGCGCTGGAGAAGAACTGGCAGACCACGTGGGCGCCGGTGACGTTGAAGCAGGGCGCGAACGAGATCAAGATCTCCTGCGAGACCGGCAACCAGTGCAACGCGATCCTGGACTGGCTGGAGGTTCGGAAGCCCTGACGGCTTCAGACGCTGCCCCGTGCTCGCCGAGCACGGGGCAGCGCTATGCAAGGCAACTGGTCTAGGGCGTAAGACACGCCCCAGACCCGCGAGGGGTTGGTCAGGGCGCCCGTGACGGAGTCACTCGTGCAACAGCGCCAGGAACGCTGCCACCGTCGTCGCCATCGCCTCTCGCGCCGGCGCCAGGTACTTGCGCGGATCCACCACGTCCGGGCGGGCCGCCAGCTGCTCCCGTACGGCCGCCGTGAAGGCCGTGTTGAGCGCCGTGCCGACGTTGATCTTCACCATGCCCGCGGCGATCGCCGCGCGGATCTCGTCGTCCGGCACGCCCGACGAGCCGTGCAGCACCAGCGGCACGGGGACGGACGCGCGCAGCCGGCCGATCAGCGCGTGGTCGAGCGCGGCCGTGCGTTCGGTCATCGCGTGGGACGAGCCGACCGCGACGGCCAGCGCGTCCACCCCGGTCGCCGCCACGTACGCCGCGGCCTCGTCCGGGTCCGTGCGCACCCCAGGGGCGTGCGCGTCCAGCGGCGGCTCGCCGTCCTTGCCGCCGACGCGGCCCAACTCGGCCTCCACCCACATCCCGTGCCGGTGGCCGAAGGCGACCAGCTCCGCGGTGCGGGCCACGTTCTGCTCGTACGACAGCTTGGACGCGTCGACCATCACCGAGCCGAAGCCGGCCGCCGGCGCGGCCTCCACCAGGGCGGGGGAGACGACGTGGTCGAGGTGGAGGCCGAGGCGGGCGCTGGACGCGCGGGCCACGGCGGCGGTCGCGGCGGCGACGGGGCCGAGCCGGCGGTGGAAGGCGACCGCGTTCTGCGATATCTGGAGGATCGCGGGGCGGCCGGCGCGCTCGGCGCCCGCCGCGATGGCTTCCGCGTGTTCCAGCGTGATCACGTTGAACGCGGCGACGCCGCTCCCGGCCGCAACGGCCTCGTCGACGAGTTCCCGGGTGTTGACGAGGGGCATCCTCACCTACCGATTCGAAGGACGGGCCGGCCGGTCTCCATTTACAGGCCCTAGGGCGTGTCTTACGGATCTTGCTGGGCTCGCGTGCCCTGGCACCATGCCTCTCCGCGTTGTCGTCGGTCGCCAATACTCCGCATTGGCTCCCTCCTCCGCCTTGAGATCCACGGCACCAGACCCCGCTCCCTGATCCAGCCTGATCCATAAGACACGCCCTAGCCGGCTGGGGGACGTTCGACGACCGTGACGTGCGGCAGGAGTCGTTCGTACGCCGCGGCGTCGAACTCGCCCGCGGCCGGCGCGAGCACCGTCGCCGCCGACAGGGCGACCGCGCGGGCCACCCGCTCCGGCCACGGCACGCCGTCGACCAGGCCGGCGAGCAGCGCGGCCACGGCGGAGTCGCCCGCGCCGGTCGGGTTGCCGCGCACCGGGGTCGGGGTCCTGGCGTGCCAGTTGCCGTCGGGCGTGGCGGCGAGCAGGCCGTCGGGGCCGAGGGACGCGGCGACGGCGTGCGCCCCGCGGCGCCGGGCGCTCAGCGCGGCGCGCAGCGGCTCGCGGGCGCCGGTGAGCTGCGCCAGCTCGTCGACGTTCGGCTTGACCAGGTCGGGGCGGGCGGCGATGCCGCGGCGCAACGGTTCGCCACTGGTGTCCAGCAGGACGGGCACGTCCGCGGCGCGGGCCGCGCGGACCAGTTCCGCGTACGCGCCGACGTGGATGCCGGGCGGCAGGCTGCCGCAGATCGCGACGGCGTCGGCATCCCGCAGCAGCGCGCCGTACGCGTCGAGGAAGCGGGCCCACTCGTCGGCGGTGACGGTGGGGCCGGGCTCGTTGAGCTGGGTGGTGTCGCCGGTGGTGGCGTCGATGACGGCGAGGGTGCGCCGGGTGGTCCCGGCGATGGGGACCAGTGCGTCGTGCGGGGCGAGCGGGGCCAGCAGGTCGCGCAGGACCGTTCCGGTCGGGCCGCCGACGAAGCCGGTGACGACGGTCTCGTGCCCGAGGGCGGCCAGCACCCGGGCGACGTTCACGCCCTTGCCGCCGGGGCGCTCGCGGACCTCCGTGACGCGGTGCACGGCGTGCGGGACGAGCGCGGGGACGCGGTAGGAGACGTCGAGGGCGGCGTTGAGCGTGACGGTGAGCATCACCATCCGCGCCACCACCCCCTCGTCCCGTGCTCGTCGGCTGCTGACGGCTGCGGCTTCCCGCAGCTTCCTACGTAAACGCGACTTCCTACGCAAAGAGGTCCGGCCGGCCGCCGGGCCGGACGGTTCTGATCATGCCAAACAGCGCGCGCCAGGCCCACCCCTCGGACGGGCCCGTGCGCTGTTCGGTGGGCACATCGCCCTGTTCGGGCCCCGCTTCGCCGCGGTCTCCCGCTCGTACGTCCTGCTGGTGGGTCCTCCGCGTACGCCCTGCCCGTACGTTCCGTTCGTACGTCCTACTTGGGCTCGACGATCCATCTGCCCTGGCGCATCACGCCCTTGAGCGCGAACTCCTCGTCCAGCACCACCAGGTCGGCGTCCTTGCCGGGCTCCAGCGAGCCCACCCGGTCGTACAGGCCGAGCAGCTTGGCCGGGTTCACCGAGATCGCCTGGACGACGTCCTCGACGGGGATGCGGTCCACGGTGGCCGCGCGCTGGAAGGCGGTGTCCTGCGTCAGCGTGGAGCCGGCGATCGCGCCGCCCTCGACGAGCCGCGCCACGCCGTTGGTGACGTCGACCGCGAGCGGGCCGAGCTGGTAGACGCCGTCGCCGAAGCCGGCCGCGTCCATGGCGTCCGTGATGAAGGCGACGCGGCGCGGACCGGCGCGGTGGAAGGCGAGTTCGAGCGCGGCCGGGTGCAGGTGCGTGCCGTCGTTGATCAGCTCGACGGTGACGCGCTCGTCCTCCAGCAGAGCCGGGATCGGGCCGGGCGCGCGGTGGCCGAGCGGCGGCATCGCGTTGAACAGGTGCGTGGCGACGGTCGCGCCGGCGTCGACGGCCTGGACGGTCTGCTCGTACGTGGCGTCCGTGTGGCCGATCGCGGCGATCACGCCGTGCTCGGCGAGCAGCCGCACCGACTCGATGCCGCCGGGCAGCTCGGTGGCGAGGGTCATCATCTTCGCGGTGCCGCGCGCCGCGTCGATCAGCCTGCGCACCTCGGTCGGGTCCGGGTGGCGCAGCAGCTCCTCGCTGTGCGCGCCCTTGCGGCAGGGCGAGATGAAGGGGCCCTCGAAGTGGATGCCGGCGATGTCGCCCTGCTGGACGATCTCGGCGAGTTCACCGGCGCGGCGGACCAGGAAATCGATGTCGGCGGTGACGACGGAGGCCACGAGGGTGGTGGTGCCGTGCTCGCGGTGGGTCCGTACGCCGTGCAGCACCTCCGAAGCGGTGCCGCCGGTGAAGGAGGCGCCGCCGCCGCCGTGGTTGTGCAGGTCGACGAAGCCGGGCACGACCCAGTGGCCGGACAGGTCGCGCACGGGGGTGCCCTCGGGCGCGGGGCCGGGGCCGACGGCGACGATCGAGCTGCCCTCGACGATCACGGTCCCGTTCTCGACGGTGCCGCCGGGCAGGACCACGCGAGCCCCGGTGAGGGTCGTGCTGTCGGCGCGAGCGGCGCCCGCTGCGCTGGTTGCGAGTGCGGCGCGTGCGGCCATTACGCGGTTACCTCCGAGTCGGTGGCGATCAGATCCCAAGCGAGCAGACCGGCGCCCAGGCACGCTGCGGTGTCTCCGAGGGCGGCCGGGACGATGGCGGGCAGCTTCTGGAACGTGACGCGCTCTTCGACCGCGGCCCGCAGCGGTGTGAACAACGTTTCCCCGGCCTCGGCGAGCCCGCCACCGATGATCAGGGTGCGGGGGTCCAGCAGGGTGAGCGCGGTGACGAGACCGGCGGCGAGGGCGTCGACCGCGTCCTGCCAGACCGCGACCGCCTTCGGGTCGCCCGACTCGACGGCCTTGGCGCAGTCGGCGGCGTCCGCGTACGGATCGCCGCTGGCCTCGGCCCAGGCACGTGTCACTGCGGACGCCGACGCCAAGGTCTCCAGGCAGCCGCGTTGCCCGCAGCCGCAGTCGGGTCCGTCGGGGCGGACGACCACGTGGCCGATCTCGCCCGCGTAGCCGTGCGCACCGGCCTCTATGGTGCCGGCGATGCCGATGGCGCCCGCGATGCCGGTGCCGAGCGGGACGAAGAGGAAGCGGTCGTGGCCCTTGCCGGCGCCGATCCGACCCTCGGCGAGTCCGCCCGTGCGCACGTCGTGGCCGAGGGCCACGGGGATGCCGCGCAGTCGGCGGCTGATCATGCTGCGCATGGGGACGTCACGCCAGCCGAGGTTGGCCGAGTAGACCGCGACGCCGTTCTCGGAGTCGATGATTCCGGGCACGGCGACGCCGGCGGCGAGGGCGCTCTGGCCGAAGCTGCGCACGCCGTAGTCCCGCAGCTCCTCGGCGAAGTCGAGGATGGACTGCACGACGGCGTCGGCTCCGCGCTCGCGCCCGGTGGCGCGTCTGTCCTCGTGCAGGAGCGTGCCGTCCACCCCGACGAGGGCGGCTTTCATGCCGGTGCCGCCCACATCGAGGGCGATGACGTGTCTCACGCAGACAGTCTGGCGGCAACCCGGCGACAGGTCTAGTCCACTACCCCTAATTGTTGCGCAGACATACAAATCGATAACAGGGGGTCTGGCCGTAAAAGTTCCGTTTGGATTTCGGTCGGGATTTCGCTGCCTTCCTGCGCGCCCGACGCGCGGGCCCCGTCGTGCGGACCTGGCCCGTCGTGCGGACCGCGCGCGATCGGTCAGTGCGCGTGGGCCAGCTGGAGCAGTTCGGGTACGCCCTCGGCGTCCCGGTGCGCTGCGAACTCCGGCAGCAGATTGCGCACCAGCGCCCCGCAGCGCGGTGCCCCGATCCGCTCGGCCAGCGCCAGCGACTCCTTCGCGGCCCGCGCGGCGTGCTCGACCTCGCCGGTGTGCAGCAGGCTGCGGGCCTCGGACGTCAGGAAGACCGCGCGCGTCTTGTTCCGGGTGGCCGGCAGCAGCGTCATGCCCTCCCGGATCAGCCGGCGCGCCTCCCGGCCGCGCCCCAGGTCCATCAGGCACTGCCCGGAGTCCACCAGCAGGTCCGCCGGCGACATCCAGGAGCACCAGGCCGGCGGGGGATCCAGCGCGGCCGTGCCCAACTCCCGCTCCGCCGCCGCCAGCGCCCGGTGACTGCCCCGCGGCTCCCGCAGCGCGGCCAGCGCCCGGGCGAGCCGCAGGTGGAGCAGCGCCCGCGCCGCCGGGTGCCGGGCGCGCGGCGCCGCGCTCTGCAGGATGTCCACGGCCGTGCCGGGATCCTTCAACCAGGTGGCCTGGTACGCCAGGTCGCTGAGCACCCCCGCCCCCAGGTCCCGGTCGCCCGAGGCGTAAGCGCTGTGCAGCGCGCCGTGCCAGAAGCGGCTCGCGGCGGCGTGCCGGTCCTGGTCGAAGCGGTGCCACCCCACGGTCTGGGACAGCCGCGCCGCCAGCGCGTGCAGCCGCCGCCCCGCCGTCCGCCCGTAACGGCCGTGCTCGATCAGATCGGTGACGGTCGTCAGATGGGCGTCCAGCAGTGCGCGGGTGTGCTGCCGCTGCTCGGTGACCAGCTCGGTCAGGTGCTCCCCGGTGGCCTCCAGCAGACCGACGAGCTCCGCCCCGACGGTCTTGCCCTCCAGGGCCGTGGTCGCCACCGCCGTCGGCTCGGACCCCGCCCACTGCTGGGCGAGACCGGTGAGGCCGGTGGTGCTGTACGTCAGGAACGCGCGTCGGTCCATGGCAGCTCGCAGGGCCTCTCGGAGTGCGGGCACGGGACTGTGCGGACCGAGCGGGAGCGGATCGTCCCGACCCGGCAGCCAGTGGGGCCAGTCGAAGGACTCGACCAGCCCCCGGTCGATCTCGAACACTTCGGCGAGCAGTGCCTGGGAGTCGGCGTCGGGAACGGCGCGGTAGTTCTCCCACTTCCAGATGCGCTGCCGCTCCACCCCGGACCGCAACCCGCGTCGCAGCGCCGCGCGCCGGACCTCCCGCGCGAGTTCCGGTTGACTCCAACCGCGCTCGGTCCGTGCATGGGTCAGTGGGTGGCGGATCGGGTCGTCCACGGCGTCGTCCCATCGTCCAGCGTCCCCGGCAGCGTAGGGGCGAATCCTCCGGGACTACAGCGGGACTACGGCCAACTCCCTGACAGCGGGGGGCCGCAGGGGGTGGACTGACGTCCACGACCGAGTGATGGGGGGAGCAGTACGTGCTGAACGGCGATGGCGCAGGCAGCGGCTTAGTACCGGGGCACATGCCCGGGGCGAGAGAGGTCGGAGGTGTCGGATGACCCCCGCCCGGGCGCTGCACGCGACGGACTTCTGGCGGGAGATGGAGAAGGTGACCGCGGGCGCGGCGATGCGCGTCGACCGCCCCAAGGGCAGCCGGCACCCCCGCTTCCCGGACTGGATCTACCCCCTGGACCACGGCTATCTGGAAGGCACCCACGGCGGCGACGTGGAGGGCGTCGACGTCTGGATTGGTACGGGCCGGGTCGAGGTGACCGCGCTGGTCGTGACCGTCGACCCGCACCGCAACAGGGCAGAGGTACAGCTCCTGCTGGGCTGCACCCCGGCGGAGATCGCGGCGGTGGAGGACTTCTACCACCGGTGCCCGCAGGCCGCGCTGGTGATCCCGCACCCGACCAAGGGCCGGGCCAACGACGACTGGTAGGTGCAGGGGCGACGGGCCGTGCGCCCGCGCCGCACGGGCGGGGCCCGCGATGGCCGGTTCTCATCGGTGGGCCCGTCGGAATCGCCGTGCGGCCGTGGGTTCCCCGGCACAGCAGCGGTCGGAATCGCCGGATGTGCGGCATTCACGGTATTGGGTCGAATCGCCGGAGTGGCCGGGGCGGAGCGCCGGGGCGCGCCCGGGGCGGGCGGTGCGGGCCTGCGCCGCGCACCGCCGTCACGGCGCCACCGCTCGGATGAAGACCGCGCTGGGGCTGCTCAGCCGAGGAACACGCTCGGTGTGACGCTCAGCCGAGGATCACGCTCCGCGTGAGGTTGCGCGGCCGGTCCGGGTCGTACCCCTTCGCCTCCGCGATCGCCACCGCCAGTCGCTGCGCCCGCACCAGGTCCGCCAGCGGGTCGCACGGCGCGTTGGCGACGAGCGTCCCGCCGACCTGCGCCACGTCGACCGCGAGCCCCTCCGGCAGCTCGCCGAAGGCCCACGCCACCCGGCCGGGCCCGGTGACGGAGATCGGCCCGTGCCGGTACTCCATCGCCGGATACGCCTCCGTCCACGCGCCGGCCGCCTCCCGCATCTTCAGCGCCGCCTCCAGCGCGAGACCGTAGGTCCAGCCCCGCCCCAGGAACGTCCACTGCTCCGCGGCGAGCACCGCCTCCGGCAGCGGCTCGGTCAGCGCCAGCTCCGCGTCCACGGCGGCGTCGGCGACCGACTTCACGCCCGGCCCGGCCCCGCCGTCGCCGAGCCCCGCGCGCAGGAACGCCAGCGCGGTCGTCGCGAACCGGGTCTGCACCACGGACTCCTCGTCCGCCCAGTCGAGCACGGCCACCGCGTCCGCCGCGGTCATCACCGGCGTCGTCGGGTCCGCGGTGAGCGCCAGCGTCGCCGCGCCGCGCCCCTTCAGCGCGTCGAGCAGCGCCAGCACCTCCGTCGTGGTGCCGGAGCGGGTGATCGCCACGACCCGGTCGTACGAGCGCCCCAGCGGGAACTCGGAGGCGGCGAAGGCGTCCGTCTCGCCCTGCCCCGCGGCCTCCCGCAGCGCGGCGTACGCGATGGCCATGAACCAGGACGTGCCGCAGCCGGTGACGGCCACCCGCTCGCCGGGCCGCGGCAGCCCGTCGAAGGCCGCGGCGGCCTCGGCCGCCCGGCGCCATGAGGCCGGCTGGGTCGCTATCTCGGTGGCGGTGCGGGACGGACGGGACGTACGGGACATGCGTCGGGCTCCTCGCGCGTGTGGACCACTTCGTACCGGGACGTGCTTAGCAGGCGGCCGACCGCCCCGGCAACGGTGGCCGCGGTGGACCTCCCCGCGAAGTCACCGGAACCGTAGGAAGCCAGGGGAAGCAGTGGGAAGCCATGGGGACTCATGCGAAGTCGGAGGAACCTCGTGAAAGTCGGGTGAAGTCGGCTGATCTCATGGAAAGTGTGGGGATGTCGCGGAGGCTCGGAAAAATGATCGAGAGAAATCGAAAGAAGTTGCCGAAGCGAGACCCAGTGGCGTAGACCTCTGCACCCCCATGGTGAAAAATCCTGCTCGATCCGGGCGGTGTCAGGCGTCTCGGGGGTTCGGGGGGTTCGGTGACCCCGGGAGCTTTCGGGGTTCCGGAGGACGACGGCCCGGTCTGCGCGCGACGCGCCCACCGGGCGCCGCAGGCCCGCGCGCCACGCTTACGGCTCAGCCGCCGGCCCGTCGAAACCGCTCCCGGGCCGTCGGCTTGCCGATGACCAAGTGGGGAACCGCTGTGCAACGGCACCTCTTCGGACTGACCGCCACCCTCGTCGCCCTGTCCCTGACGACGGCGCTCACGGGCTGTTCGTCGGACGAACCGTCCGACGTCACCCTCCAGCTCGTCGCCGCCGACTACGACGTCGACGGCGGCCAGAGCAGCAAGGACTACTGGAACGGGCTCGTCAAGGCATTCGAAGCCGAGAACCCCAAGATCAAGGTCGACGTACGGATCGAGCCCTGGACGGACGTGGACCGCACGGTCCGGGAGCTGGTGGAGGCGGGGAAGGCGCCGGACATGGCGCAGGTCGGCGCGTACGCCGACTACGCGGCCGACGACAAGCTGTACGCGGTGGACGACGTGCTCTCCCTCACCACCCAGGCGAACTTCCTCCCGCCGCTCCGGGACGCCGGCGAACAGCGCCGCGTCCAGTACGGCATGCCCTTCGTGGCCTCCACCCGGCTCCTCTTCTACAACAAGAAGCTGTTCGAGGAGGCCGGGGTCGAGCAGCCCCCGCGGACCTGGGACGAGCTGCGGGACGCGGCGAAGCGGCTCAAGGACGGCACGGACGTGAAGTACCCGTACGCGCTGCCGCTCGGCCCCGAGGAGGCGCAGGCCGAGACGATGCTGTGGATGCTCGGCGGCGACGACGGCGGCTCGGGGTACACCCAGACCGGCGGGACGTACGCCATCAACTCGGAGGCGCACGTCGAGACCTTCTCCTGGTTGAAGTCCAACCTGGTGGAGCCGGGGCTGACCGGCCCGGTCGCCCCGGGGAAGCTGAACCGCAAGGACGCGTTCGCGGCGTTCGCCCGGGGCGAGGTGGGGATGCTGAACGGCCATCCGTCCCTGCTCAAGACCGCGGAGGCGGCCGGGATCGACCTGGGGATGGTGGCGGTGCCGGGTCGCAAGGGCAAGCCCAAGACCACCATGGGCGTCGCCGACTGGATCATGGGCTTCAAGGAGAACGGCAACCGTGCCGAGATCCGCACCTTCCTGGACTTCGTCTTCAACGACGCGAACGTGCTCGCCTTCGCCGGGCAGAACAACCTGCTGCCGGTGACGAACACGGCGAGCCACGCGATGGCGGAGGACGCGAAGTACGACAAGCTCAAGGGCTTCCTGGCGGAGCTGCCGAACTCGGTGCTGCCGCCCGTCAACAAGACGTCCTGGTCGTCCGTCAGCACCACCGTCAAGCAGACGATCGGGCAGGCCGTCGCGCCGGAGGGCGACCCGGAGAAGGTGCTGGACGCGATAGCGCACGAGGCGTCCAAGGCGGAGGCGAAGGAAGAAGAGTAGGTCGGAGCAGGTCGGAGCAGGTCGGAGCAGGGCGGGTCCGTCGGGGCGCGGGCCGGGGTTATGTTGGATCGTATGACCGAGGAACCCGCTGCCGACGCGGCTGCCGAGGACGCCGGAGCCACGGGGGACTCCGGGCGCACCGCGGCGGCCGGGCGGCGCCGCGCCCTGACGGACCGCGACCGCGCGGTCCTCGCGATGGAGGGCCGTTCCTGGCCCGGCCCGGGCGCCAAGGAACGGGCGGTCCGCGAGGAGCTGGGCATGTCCCCGGTCCGCTACTACCAGCTCGTCAACGCCCTGCTGGACGACGAGCTGGCGCTCGCGCACGACCCGGTTACGGTCAACCGCCTCCGTCGGGTCAGAGACGAGAAACGCGCGCGCCGATAGGGTCGGCGCCATGGGCAGCTCTCCGTACTCCCCGGACGCGTCACACACCCCTGAATCCACCGGACCCGCCGAGCGCGGCCCCGACTCTGGCCCCGACTACGGCCCCGGCGCCACGCTGGCGGAGCCTTCGACGCCCGCCGGCCGCGACGGGCTCGCCGCGCTGCTGGCCCGGCCCGAGAAGGCCGTGGTCGCCCTCGACTTCGACGGCACCCTCGCCGAGATCGTCGCCGACCCCGAGCAGGCCAGGGCCCACCCCGGCGCGGTGCCCGCGCTCGCCCGGCTCGCCCCCAAGGTGGGGCACGTCGCCGTCATCACCGGCCGCCCCGCGGGGGTGGCCGTGCGCTACGGGGGCTTCGCCGGCGTCGACGCCCTCGCCCACCTCGTCGTCCTCGGCCACTACGGCGCCGAGCGCTGGGACGCGGTCAGCAGCACGGTCCACGCCCCCGCCCCGCACCCGGGCGTCAGCGCCGTGCGCGCCGAACTCCCCGGCTACCTCGACCGCTTCGGCGCCTGGCAGGGCACGTGGATCGAGGAGAAGGGCCAGGCGGTCGCCGTCCACACCCGCCGCGCCACCGACCCGCAGGCCGCCTTCGACTCCCTGCGCGAACCCCTCGCCACCCTCGCCGCCCGGCACGGCCTGGTCCTGGAGCCGGGCCGGATGGTCCTCGAACTGCGCCCGCCCGGCATGGACAAGGGCGTCGCCCTGGCGGAGTACGTCCGGGAGGTCGGCGCCGAGACGGTGCTGTATGCCGGGGACGACCTGGGCGACCTGCCCGCGTACGCGGCGGTGGAGAAGCTGCGCTCGGACGGCCTGGCGGGCCTGCTGGTGTGCAGCGGCAGCACGGAGGTCACCGAACTGGCCGACCGCGCCGACCTGCTGCTCCCCGGCCCGTCCGCGGTCGTCGCCTTCCTCGCCGCGCTCGCCGACGCGATGTGAAGAGGCTCCCGACAACGCCACCAGACGCGCAGGGGAGCGCGACCTACGGCTGGGCCAGGGCTTCCACCTGGTCCAGGAACCACTGCCGCGGCGGCAGCGCCGTCGCAGCCGCGGCGAGGCGGGCCGTGCGCGCGGCGCGCTCCGCGGTCGGGAGCGACAGCGCCTCGTGGAGCGCGTCCGCGGTGCCCGTGACGTCGTACGGATTGACCGTCACCGCGTCGGCGCCCAGCTCCTCGTACGCCCCCGCCTCGCGCGACAGCACCAGCGCGCAGCCTTCGTCCGAGACGACCGGGATCTCCTTGGCGACCAGGTTCATCCCGTCGCGGATGGGGTTGACCAGGGCGACGTCCGCGAGGCGGTACGCGGCCAGGGAGCGGGTGAAGTCGTCCTTCACGTGCAGCACGACCGGTGTCCAGCCCGCCGTGCCGAACTCCTCGTTGACCGCGTCGGCGACGCGCCGCACCTCGGCGGTGTAGTCCCGGTAGACCGCGAGGTCCTGGCGGGAGGGGTAGGCGAAGGCGACGTGCACCACGCGCTCGCGCCACTCGGGGCGGGTCGTCAGCAGGTGCCGGAAGGCCAGCAGGCCGCGCACGATGTTCTTCGACAGCTCCGTGCGGTCCACCCGCACCACGGTCCGGCGGTCCGGGCCGCCGATCTGCTCGCGCAGCGCGGCCATGCGCTCCGCCACGTCCGGCCGGTGCGCCCGCTCGCGCAGGAAGTCCGCGTCGGCCCCGAGGCCGTGCACCCCGATCCGGGTGCCCTTCAGTGCGTCCGGCCCCAGCACCTCCGTACAGCAGCCGGCGAAGGCGTCCGCCCAGCGGCGGGTCAGGAAGCACGTGCGGTCGGCGCCGAGGAGGCCGCGCAGCAGCTGCTCGGCGATGTCGTCCGGCAGCAGCCGGAAGTAGTCCACGGGGGCCCACGGGGTGTGCGAGAAGTGCCCGATCCGCAGGTCGGGCCGGCGCTCCCGGAGCATCCCCGGCACCAGCGCGAGGTGGTAGTCCTGCACGAGCACGGCGGCGCCGTCGGCGGCCCGCTCGGCGAGCGCGTCGGCGAAGGCGCTGTTGTACTCCTCGTAGGAGCGCCACTGGCGGCGGAACTCCTCGTCGAAGACGGGCTCCAGCGGGGTCTGGTACAGCATGTGGTGGACGAACCAGAGCACCGAGTTGGCGATGCCGTTGTACGCGTCGGAGTGGACGTCGGGGGCGATGTCGAGCATCAGGACCCCTTCCTCGCCCACCCCGCGCCGCACCGCCTCGCGGTCGCCGTCGCCGAGGGCGGAGCAGACCCAGAGCGAGTCCTCGCGGGCGCCGATCGCGGACAGCCCGGACACCACCCCGCCGCCCCCGCGCTGGGCGTCGAGCCCGCCGTCCTCCCGGAGGGCGTACGAGACGGGCCCGCGGTTGGAAGCGACCAGGATCCGGGCGCGGGGCGAAGTGGCGGAAGGTTCGGCAGCCATGTGCCAGAACTTAGCCCGCAGCCCCGGCCCGCAAACGCACATACGGTCGAGTGGCGGCTTGTCGCCGGTGGGGTTTCAGCCGGTTCCTGCCACGGGCGGTGCGACGTCTGCGACCGGCGCGACGCCTCTGGCCGGCGCCACGCCTCCAGCCGGTGTTGCCTCTCCGGCCGGTGCCACCCGGCGGGCGGGCTACCCCTTCGGCGGGGTGCGCCGGGCGCGGGTCGCGGCGAAGGCCACCGCGCACGCCGCCGCCAGCGCCACCACCAGCCCGCCCAGCAGCCACAGCTGCGGACCGGAGGGCGTGGGCGGCGGTGCCGCCCCGGCGACCGCGGCCACGACGAGGACCAGCAGGGCCAGCAGCCCCGTGAGCCGCAGGGCCCGTCGATGTCGGAGCGGCCGGGGCAGCGCGGTGCCCGATCGCCGTGGTGTCAGCCGTGAGGTCAGCTGCGGTGTCACACGTTGCTCAGTCGCATACACATATAGGATTTTCAGATATAAATCGCTCGCTATGCGGCACGACGCGCCGCGTACTCGTCGATCTCCCGCATCGGAGGCCGCTCCTCGGTGTCCACCGGGTGCGTCCGCGGGACGAAGCCGTCCTCGCCCCGCTCGAACTGCGTGAGCGAGGGCCGCACCAAGTGCCCGCGGGACAGCCGCAGTTGCGCGGTGCGATAGATGGCCGCCGCCATCCGGCCCAGCGCCTGCCCGTCCTGGTGGCGGTGCTTGCGCGTGCCCACGTCGACCTGCGCGAGGGCGTCCAGCCCCACCGTGTGCAGCGCGTCGACCAGCAGCCCCAGCTCCACTCCGTAACCGACGGGGAAGGGCAGCCGCTCCAGGAGCGAGCGCCGCGCCGCGTACTCGCCGCCCAGCGGCTGGACGAAGCCGGCGAGCTGCGGCCAGTGCAGATTGAGCAGCGGGCGCGCCACCAGCTCGGTGACCCGGCCGCCCTGACCTGCTGTTTCGCCGAGCGGTCGGTCGTACATCGCCTTGACGAACTGCACCTGCGGATCGGTCAGCAGCGGGCCGACGATCCCCGACACGAAGTCCGCGGAGAAGTCCCGCAGATCCGCGTCCACGAAGCAGACGACGTCACCGCGCGTGACCATCAGGGAGCGCCACAGGACCTCGCCCTTGCCCGGCAGCACGGGGATCCTCGGCAGGACCTCGTCCCGGTGGACCACCCGCGCGCCCGCCGCCGCGGCCACCTCGCCCGTACGGTCCGTGGACCCGGAGTCGACCACCACCAGCTCGTCGACGAGCGGCACGCGCTCCATCAGCTCCCGGCGGATCACCCGGACGATCTCGCCGACGGTGGCCTCCTCGTCCAGGGCCGGCAGCACCACGCTGACCGTCGTCCCCCGCTTGGCCGCGACCAGGGCGCTCAGCGGACGGTCCGCCGCCGACCAGGAACGCGTCGCCAGCCACCGCTCCACCTCATCGAGCACGTGCCCCCAACTCCTCCGTCCGTGCGGTCCGCCGTCGAACCGTCCGGCGCCCGCTGTGACCCATCTCGCGGTTCGGACGACTATCTCAACCGCCCGGACCTTCGGTTACAGTCTTGAACAACGCGGATGGCCATCGCATGTCGGGGTCCCCGCGCCGAACGGCCCCACCGTTGAACGTTTCGACCGACTCGTTCGACCTGTTCGACCCGCCGTTCACAATCGAATACCGCTCATCCAGAGGGGCAGAGGGATACGGCCCGTTGAAGCCCCGGCAACCCTCCAGCCGGTCTCCGTCGTGCAGCGCGCGCTCAAGCGCCGCAGCGTCGCGAGGCTCCCGGCTCGGGAAGGTGCCAAATCCGTCTCATGGCGAAACGCGCCATGAGGAAGATGAGGAGAAAGGGCCTCGCCTCCATGGCTGTGCAGACCGCCGCAAGCACCGTGACCACCCCCGACCTCGGCCCCGCCGCAGCGCTCTCCTGTCGTGAGTGCGGCGAACGCTTCCCGCTCGGCCCGATCTTCGCCTGTGCCGCCTGTTTCGGCCCGCTGGAGATCGCGTACGACCTGCCCGAAGGCGACCCGGAGGCGCTGCGCAAGCGCATCGAGGCCGGACCGGCCAACATCTGGCGCTATGCCCCCCTGCTGCCCGTCCCCGCCGACGTCGCCGACAAGCCGAACGTGAACCCCGGCTTCACCAAGCTCGTGCAGGCCGACCGGCTCGCCGCCGAGCTGGGCGTCACCGGCGGCCTCTACGTCAAGGACGACTCCGGCAACCCGACGCACTCCTTCAAGGACCGTGTCGTCGCCATCGCCGTCGAGGCCGCCCGCGCCTTCGGCTTCACCACCCTCTCCTGCTCCTCCACCGGCAACCTCGCCGGCGCGGTGGGCGCCGCGGCGGCCCGCGCCGGACTGCGCTCCTGCGTCTTCATCCCGTACGACCTGGAGCAGGGCAAGGTCGTCATGGCCGCGGTCTACGGCGGCGAGCTGGTCGGCATCGAGGGCACCTACGACGACGTGAACCGCTTCTGCTCCGAGCTGATCGGCGACCCGATCGGCGAGGGCTGGGGCTTCGTGAACGTCAACCTGCGCCCTTACTACGCCGAGGGCTCCAAGACCCTCGCGTACGAGATCTGCGAGCAGCTCGGCTGGCGCATCCCGGACCAGATCGTCGTCCCCGTCGCCTCCGGCTCCCAGCTCACCAAGATCGACAAGGGGCTCCAGGAGCTGATCAAGCTGGGCCTGGTCGAGGACCGCCCGTACCGGATCATCGCCGCGCAGGCCGAGGGCTGCTCCCCGGTCTCCGCCGCCTTCAAGGCGGGCCACGACGTGGTGCGGCCGGTCAAGCCCGACACCATCGTGAAGTCGCTCGCCATCGGCAACCCGGCCGACGGGCCGTACGTCCTGGACATCGCCCGCCGCACCGGGGGCGTGGTCGAGGACGTCACCGACGAACAGGTCGTCGAGGCGATCAAGCTGCTCGCCCGCACGGAGGGGATCTTCGCGGAGACCGCGGGCGGCGTGACGGTCGGCGTCACCAAGAAGCTGCTGGAGGCCGGCGTGCTCGACCCGTCGCTCACCACCGTCGTGCTCAACACCGGCGACGGCCTCAAGACGCTGGACGCGGTCGCGGAGACCACCGGCCCGTCGGCGACGATCCGGCCGAGCCTGGAGGCCTTCCGCGCCGCCGGCCTGGCCGGCTGACCGCAGGTCCCGGCAGCCCCTCCGCACCCCGTTCGCCCCGTACCGGCCCCGAAAGAGGCACCCATGAGCGTCAACGTCCGCATCCCGACCATCCTGCGCACCTACACCGGCGGTCAGGCCGAGGTGCCCGCCGAGGGCGCGACCCTCGCCGAGGTCATCGCCGACCTGGAGAAGAACCACACGGGGATCGCCGCCCGCGTCCTGGACGACCAGGGCAAGCTGCGCCGCTTCGTCAACGTGTACGTCAACGACGACGACGTCCGCTTCGAGCAGGGCCTGGAGACCGCCACGCCGGACGGCGCCGGCATCTCGATCATCCCCGCGGTCGCCGGCGGCTGAGACCCGGACCGCCGTCTCCCCGCCCGCGCGGGCGCTCGGCATCACCCAGAGTCAGCCGCATCACCCAGAGTCAGCCGCATCACCCTGAGTCAGCGCAATTGCCCCCTCCGTGAGACATCCGGAGGGGGCAATTCTGCATGGTTGAGCACGCTACAGTTGGGGAACGCCCCTTCGCCGACCGTGCTCGCCCAGGTATCGAATTGCGCCCGGGCTCGATAAGAAGCAGCCAATGTGTGGCGTACTTGTGTCGCTTAAGTTCCCTTTGTCCGGCCTGGTTTGCCCCGGAATTGCGGTAATCCCACCTAATTACCCGATCGTAGGTTCCAGGAATTCTCGTCCGATTGACCTGTTGCAGAGGGCAGTTGGGCAGATACATTCAGCCGCGGTCGACGCGTTCCGGCGCACTCCAGTGAGCGGGTAGGGGTCTGACCCGGGTCCGCGAGGTGCGGTCCTGTGCAAGGGCCAGTAATAGGGGAGTTGGGCATGGCTCAGGGCACCGTCAAGTGGTTCAACGCGGAGAAGGGGTACGGCTTCATCGCGGTCGACGGTGGTGCGGACGTATTCGTCCACTACAGCGCGATCCAGATGGACGGCTACCGCACCCTGGAGGAGGGTCAGCGAGTCGAGTTCGAGATCTCGCAGGGGCAGAAGGGCCCGCAGGCCGACATGGTGAAGATCTCGGCCTGAGTCCCGCTCCGGCGTACTCACGCACTTGAAGGGCCTTGCACCCCGGCTGGGGTGTGAGGCCCTTCTGTGTGTCGGTGGGGCTGGTGGGGTCGGCAGGGCTGACGGTGCTGGCGGGGTGGGGCGTCGGGTGTTCCGCCGTGTTCCTCCCTCGCGCTCTCCCTGTTCCTCGCGGTGTCTCCCCGGGCGGCCTCGGGGGTCTTCTCCCGTGCCCCTGCGCTCTCTTCGCCGCTCTGCCGACGCTTCTTCGGATGCGGCCGGTTCCTTCTGTCGCGGGGTCGCGGACGGGTAGGGCGCTTGCACTCTCGGGTGGCGAGTGCTAATCATTGGCGTTAGCACTCTCCGGGTGAGAGTGACAACGAAGGGCCGGGTCGGTGAGGCCCGCCAGCCAGGTGGCGCATGGAGCCACCTGGTGCGGCAGGCCGTCCGTCGCGGGCGCCAGCGCGGTCCGAGAGCTTCCCACCCAGTCCGTGGAGGACACTTCACATGGCAAAGATCATCGCGTTCGACGAGGAGGCACGGCGCGGTCTCGAGCGCGGGATGAACCAGCTCGCTGACGCCGTCAAGGTCACCCTTGGTCCCAAGGGTCGCAACGTCGTCCTTGAGAAGAAGTGGGGCGCCCCCACGATCACCAACGATGGCGTGTCCATCGCCAAGGAGATCGAGCTCGAGGACCCGTACGAGAAGATCGGCGCTGAGCTGGTCAAGGAAGTCGCCAAGAAGACGGACGACGTCGCCGGCGACGGTACGACCACCGCCACGGTTCTGGCTCAGGCCCTGGTCCGCGAGGGACTGCGCAACGTCGCGGCCGGCGCCAACCCGATGGCCCTCAAGCGCGGCATCGAGAAGGCCGTCGAGGCCGTCTCCGCCGCCCTGCTGGAGCAGGCCAAGGACGTGGAGACCAAGGAGCAGATCGCCTCCACCGCCTCCATCTCCGCCGCCGACACCCAGATCGGCGAGCTGATCGCCGAGGCCATGGACAAGGTCGGCAAGGAAGGCGTCATCACGGTCGAGGAGTCCCAGACCTTCGGTCTGGAGCTGGAGCTCACCGAGGGCATGCGCTTCGACAAGGGCTACATCTCGGCGTACTTCGCGACCGACATGGAGCGCATGGAGGCCGTCCTCGACGACCCCTACATCCTCGTCGTCAACTCCAAGATCTCCTCGGTCAAGGACCTGCTCCCGCTGCTGGAGAAGGTCATGCAGTCCGGCAAGGCGCTGCTGATCATCGCCGAGGACGTCGAGGCCGAGGCCCTGTCCACGCTGATCGTCAACAAGATCCGCGGCACCTTCAAGTCCGTCGCCGTCAAGGCTCCGGGCTTCGGCGACCGCCGCAAGGCGATGCTGAACGACATCGCCATCCTCACCGGCGGCACGGTCGTCTCCGAGGAGGTCGGCCTCAAGCTGGAGAACGCGGGCCTCGACCTGCTCGGCCGCGCCCGCAAGGTCGTCATCACCAAGGACGAGACGACCATCGTCGACGGCGCCGGTGACAGCGACCAGGTCGCCGGTCGGGTCAACCAGATCCGCGCCGAGATCGAGAACTCCGACTCGGACTACGACCGCGAGAAGCTCCAGGAGCGCCTCGCGAAGCTGGCCGGCGGCGTGGCCGTCATCAAGGCCGGCGCCGCGACCGAGGTGGAGCTCAAGGAGCGCAAGCACCGCATCGAGGACGCCGTTCGCAACGCGAAGGCCGCCGTCGAGGAGGGCATCGTCGCCGGTGGTGGCGTCGCGCTGCTCCAGGCGTCCGCCGTCTTCGAGAAGCTGGAGCTCGACGGCGACGAGGCCACCGGTGCCAACGCCGTCAAGCTGGCCCTGGAGGCCCCGCTCAAGCAGATCGCCGTCAACGGCGGCCTTGAGGGCGGCGTCGTGGTCGAGAAGGTGCGCAACCTGACCCCGGGTCACGGTCTGAACGCCGCGACCGGCGAGTACGTCGACATGATCGCCGAGGGCATCCTCGACCCGGCGAAGGTCACGCGTTCCGCGCTGCAGAACGCCGCGTCGATCGCCGCGCTGTTCCTGACCACCGAGGCCGTCATCGCCGACAAGCCGGAGAAGGCCGCTGCGGCTGCTCCGGGCGGCATGCCGGGCGGTGACATGGACTTCTGATCCCGGGGAAGCATCTCCAGGATCGGTAAGGCCGGTTACGTACGAAGGGCGGCACCCCACTCCCAGGGGGTGCCGCCCTTCGGCGTGCCCGGCCCTTTGGCGTGCCCGCCTTTCTTCGTACGTGCTTCTTTCTGTCTCGCTCCTTTCCGCGTGCTGGATACCTCGGGCGACTGACCCGGACCGGCCCCTGAGTCGGGCCCCGAAATGAGCCCTGAGCTGGACCCTCATTCGCCCCCGAGGCGCATGCAATTGCAGGGGGTCGTCGAGGGACGGGATGTGACGGCTGATAATCGCCCCCTGAAGATGGCGGAATTCAACTGCGCCCGCAGAATGACCCCGAAGTCGGCGGGATAAGACCGCAGGCTTACTCAGCTACCTCTCGCCGGCTGATTCGCAAAGGGGCCCCGTCGAGCGAAGGTCGTAGGTGTCCAGACAACCGAGCGGGAGGACCCTTCCGTGGTGGTACGACGCCTTGTTCCCGTGCTCGCAGCAGGTCTTGCGGCGAGCGCGCTTGCGGCCCTGACTCCAGCGGCGGCGGTTGCGGCTCCGCAGCCGCCCCCGCCGTCGCAAGCCGGCGCGCCGTTCAGCCCCGCGTGGCAGCGCTGCGGGCCCGACACCCCCGCGGACTTCGAGTGCGCCACGGTCAAGGTGCCGTTGGACTACCGGGCGCCCGGCGGCAAGAAGATCGACGTCGCGATCTCCCGGTTGAGCGCCGCGGACCCGGCCAAGCGGCGCGGGGTCCTGCTGTTCAACCCGGGTGGACCGGGTGGCAACGGCCTCGACATGCCGCTGATGATGCGCGAGTTGTTGCCGCAGTCGGTCAAGGACCGGTACGACCTGATCGGTTTCGATCCGCGCGGCGTCGGGCAGAGCGCTCCCGTGCGCTGTGGGCTGACCCCGGAAGACCTCGTGATGGAACGCCCCTTCAAGGAGCGGACGTTCGCCCGGGACACCGCGCTCGCGCGCTCCTTCGCCGACAAGTGCCGGGCGAAGCACGGCGCCGATCTGAAGCACTTCACCACGCGCAACACGGCGCGGGACATGGATGCCATCCGGGCCGCGCTCGGCGAGCAGAAGATCAACTTCTTCGGCTATTCGTACGGCACGTATCTGGGCGCGGTGTACACCCAGTTGTTCCCCCAGCGCGCCGACCGCGTCGTCCTGGACAGCGCGGTCGACCCCAAGCGGGCCTGGCGGGCGGACTTCCGGCTGTGGGCGCCGGAGACGGAGAAGGCGTTCAAGCGGTGGACGCGCTGGGCGGCCGAGCGGAACGCGCAGTACGGCCTCGGGGCGACGCCCGGCGCGGTCTCCCGGACCTTCTGGGGCCTGGTCGCCCAGGCGAACCGCACCCCGATCAAGGTCGGTACGACCCCCTTCGACGGCGACCAGATCCGCGCCGCGATGCGCGCCGCCTTCTTCGTACCGAGCAGGGCGACGGAGGGCGTGCTGCTCCTGCGGGACGCCGCGGCTGGCAACCCCACGGGCGAACTGCCAGTCGCCCGGCCGGACGAAGGGTTCCTCTCCGCCATGTGGGCCGTGAGCTGCGGCGACGCCCCGTGGCCGAAGGACCCGCAGACGTACCGCAAGGACGCGCGGCGGGACGCGGCCCGCTTCCCGGTCTACGGGGACTACGCGTCGCACATCAACCCCTGCGCCTTCTGGGACGACAACGTCGAGCCCGCCACCGTCGTGGACAACCGGGTCGGCGCGCTCATCGTGCACAACGAATGGGACTCCCAGACCCCGCTGCCCGACGGCGTCGGACTGCGCGAGGACATGAAGGGCGCGCGGATGGTCTTCGTCGACGAGGGCGAGGGCCACGGCGTGTACGGCAGCGGCACCAGCACCTGCGCCGAGGACCTGACGAACGCCTACCTCCTCACGGGCCGACTCCCGGCGAAGGACACGACCTGCACCCCGGACCCGGCGGGTGCGCACGACCGGCGGCACCACACCGAGCTGCCGTTCCTCACCCCCACGGCCCGCGCCGCCTCCAGCGCGCCGGCCGTTCGATGACGCATGCGCAGCTGAGCATGCCCACAGGTACGAGAAAGGACAGCACGTGCAGTCAAGACGCATCGCTCCCGTCCTCGCGGTGAGCGTTCTGGCGACCCTGGCCCCGGCGGTGGCCTCGGCCGCCCCCGCGGCGCCTTCCGGGCCCGGCCCGCAGCAGCTGACCTGGCAGCGTTGCAGCGCCGACACGCCCGCGGCGTACGAATGCGCCACGATCAAGGTGCCGTTGGACTACCGGGCACCCGGCGGGAAGAAGATAGACGTCGCGATATCCCGGCTGAAGGCCGCCGACCCGACGAAGCGGCGCGGCGTGCTGCTGTTCAACCCGGGTGGGCCCGGGGGGTCCGGCCACGGCGAGCCGTTGGTGTGGAGCGGGATGCTGCCGCAGTCGGTGAAGGACCGGTACGACCTGATCGGCTTCGACCCGCGCGGCGTCGGCAAGAGCACCCCGATCGCCTGCGGCACCACCCCGCAGGAGCGGCAGGTCCTGCGGCCGTACAAGGACGGGACGTTCGCCTCGGACGTGACGTGGGCGCGTACGTTCGCGGACAAGTGTCGGGCGAAGTACGGCGCTGATCTGAAGCACTTCACCTCCCGCAACACGGCGCGGGACATGGACGCCATCCGGGCCGCGCTCGGCGAGAAGAAGATCAGCTACGTGGGCGTCTCGTACGGCACGTACCTGGGCGCGGTGTACACCCAGATGTTCCCGCACCGTTCGGACCGCATCGTGCTGGACAGCGCGGTCGACCCGAGCAAGGCGTGGCGGGGCGTGCTCCAGGCGTGGGCGACGGGCGCGGAGCCGGCGTACGACCGCTGGACGCGGTGGACGGCGGAGCGCCACGCCCAGTACGGCCTGGGGTCGACGCCGGACGCGGTCGACAAGACCTTCCGGGACCTGGTCGCGCAGGCGGACCGCCAGCCCATCAAGTTCGGCGACGACGTGCTCGACGGCGCAGGGGTCCGCGGGGGCATGCGCGCGATGTTCTTCTACCGTGCCGAAGGCGCCAGGCTGCTCGTCGAGTTGAGGAAGGCCGCGGCCGGGGAGCCCGTGGAGGTGCCGCCGCCGTACGTCGTCGAGGACAACGAGATGTCGCTCTTCGAGACGATCGTCTGCGGCGACACGAGCTGGCCGCGTGACCCCGCCACGTACCGCCGCGACGCGGCCCGCGACGCCGCGCGCTTGCCCATCTACGGCGATTTCGCCTCCAACATCACCCCGTGCGCGTTCTGGGACGACCCCGTCGAGCCCGCGACCAAGGTCAACAACCGTGTCGGCGCGCTGATCGTCCAGGCCGAGTGGGACTCCCAGACCCCGCTGCCGCAGGCGAACGCCATGCAGCGGGCGATGAAGGGCTCCCGCCTGGTCACCGTCGACGAGGGCGAGGCGCACGGCGTGTACCGCGAGGGCGTGAGCGACTGCGCGGACGCGGTGACGACGGCGTACCTGACGACGGGCAAGCTCCCGGCGAAGAACGTGACGTGCGCGGCGAACCCGGCCCCGCCCACGTCGGCGCAGCAGCCGGAGATCGCGGAGCGGCGACAGGGGCTCCCGCTCCGGAGCGGCTGATGACGACCGTCACGCGGGCGTGCTGAGGCGCATGCGTGAAGGGGCGGGCGGTCGCCACCGCCCGTCCCACCCAACTGACTTACGGGCCCTCAGCCTCCGCGCTCTCCCGTGCCACCCATTCCAGGTACGCCGTCGAGCCGTCGGTCACCGGGAGCACGATCCACTCCGGGACCTCGTAGGAGTGCGCGGCCGAGACCCAGGCGGCCAGCTCCGGCAGCCGGGACCGGGTCGTCTTGTACGAGACGCGCCACTCGCGGTCCTTCTGGACCTCGCCCTGCCAGCGGTAGTACGCCGTCAGCGGGGCATCGACGTGTGCGCACGCCGCGAGGCGGGCGGCCACCGCGCCGCGGGCCAGGGCTTCCGCCCTGTCCTCGGCGTCGATGGTGGTCTGGGCGATCACGATCTCCGTGGTCACGGGCGCACTCCTCCGTCGGGGGGAACGAGCCTACGCAAGGCCCCCCGCCGGGATGAGAACCGTCTCTCATCTCGGCACAGAGTCCTCATCTGTCTTTGTCCGGAGCCGTGCGCCTCCCTACCGTTGCATGACGCGGTGAACCCCGAGGCGTTCACGCTGTGCGGCGCGGTGGTGCAACACCCCCCACGAGGAGCGCTGTTGAACACACCGATCGCACACGTCATCCGAAGGGTGCGGCGAAGCGCCGTCGCCCTCCTCTCCGTCGTCGCCCTGTGGGCGGGCGTGGCCGTGGGCGGGGCGTCCGCGCAGGCCGCGCCCGCGGCGCCCGGCGACCTCGTGCCGCCGGCGCGCAACGTGCGCGTCGTCGACGTCGCCGACCGGGCCGTGACCGTGGCCTGGGACCCCCCGCAGCCCGACACCGGCCTCGGGGGCTACCGGGTGCTGCGCGACGGGCACCGGGTCGGACGGATGGGGCCGGACGTGCGGACCTTCACGGACACGGGGCTGAACGTCGCCACCGAGTACCGCTACTCCGTCGTCACCGAGGACCTCAACGGACAGGGCCAGTACGAGAGCCTGCCGGTCCACGCCCGCACCACCGGCACCGTCCCGCCGCCGCCCGCGCACCCCGTCAAGATGGGCGTCTTCCACGAGGTCGGCAGTCACCAGCGCGGGTTCCACGTGAAGGACCTCGTCACCAGCGGGACGGCGGCCAAGCTCAGCCATCTCACGTACGCCTACGGGGCGGTGCGCAACGGGCAGTGCGCCGTGGGGGACGCGTACGAGTCGCTGGAGCGCACCCACCAGGCCGGGGAGAGTGTCGACGGACGCGCGGACACCTGGGACCAGCCGTTGCGGGGACACCTGAACCAACTGCGGAAGCTGAAGGAGCGGCAGCCGGGGCTGAAGATCCTGTGGTCCTTCGGCGGCCCCGCGTACTCCGGCGGCGCCACCAGCGGATACGCGCAGGCGTTCGGCGATCCGGCCGGCTTCGCCGCCTCCTGCGTACGGCTGTTGGACGACCCCCGGTGGGCCGGGCTGTTCGACGGGATCGACCTCGCCTGGCACTTCCCGGAAGCCTGCTACCACAGCTGTGACAGCCCGGGCCCCGCGGGCATCGGCACCCTGGCCCGGGCCTTCCGCACCGCCTTCGGGGCGGACCGGCCGGTGACCGTGACGTTGGACGGCCGGGGCTCGAAGGGGCAGGGGATGCGCGACACCGACTTCCCGGGCGCGGAGCCGCACGTCAACTGGTTCAACCTGGCCGGATTCGACTACTACACCTCCACCGACCCCAACGGAAGGCACAGCACCGCCCTGCCCGCCGCCCTGGAGATCGCGCACCTCGATCTGCGCGACCTCACCGCCCGGCCGGTGCACCCCAACAAGCTGGTCCTCGGCGTGCCCACGCACGCCTGGGGCTGGGAGGGCGTGCGCACCCCCGAGCCGTGGAGCCCGGCCAGCGGGCCGGCACCGGGGACGTACGAGAACGGGCGGGAGGACTACCGGCTGATCAAGACACGTTGCCCGAACCCCGTCGCGTACTCCGGGACGGCGTACGCGCACTGCGGCAACCAGGGCTGGTCGTACGACACCCCGACGTCCGTCACCACCAAGGCGGCGTACGCGAAGAGCTACGGACTCGGCGGGATGTACCTCTCCAACCTGCGGGGGGACACCGCTGACGGGGAGCTGGCGAGCGCGCTCGCCCGAGGGCTGGGGTAGTCCGCGGCCGGGGGCGAACCGGGGCCGGCCTGGGGGCGGAAATGCGGATGCGGCGTCCACGCAGCTCACGCAGACTCGTTGGCATGAGCAACAACATCGAACGCATCAACCCCGACCAACTCCACTCGACCCCCGGCTACCACCACATCACCGTCGTCCAGGCGGGCCGCACCGCCTACCTCTCGGGGCAGTGCCCCCTCGACACCACCGGCGAAGTCGTCGCCAAGGGCGACCTCGACGGCCAGATCGACCAGGTCGCGGCGAACGCGCTGACGGCTCTGAACGCGGTGGCCGCGGGTCCGGAGCACGTGGTGCGCTCGGTGATCTACGTGGTGAGCCAGGACGAGGAGGTGCTGGCGAAGGCGTGGGACCGGCTGAACGACTCCGTCATCGCCCCCGCCTTCTCCACTGCGAGCACCCTCCTCGGCGTGGCCCAACTCGGCTACCCCGGACAGCTGATCGAGGTCGACCTCACCGCCGCGCTCCCCGAATGACGTGGGGCGTCGCCCGCGCGACGTTGGTTGACTGAAGTGTCAACCAATGGCTGACGCGGCACCTCCCCGCGATGGGGGATCGTCGTTCTCGACGGGGGAACCAACGGGGGACCTCGGGGGACCACGACGGGGGACCCCTGGGGGAACGGGGGAAACGGCGAGAGGGCCGCATGGAAGCACGGGTGGCAGCGGGCTGGAAGGTGATCGGCGTGCTCGGCGGGGCTTGGGGAAGCTCCGACAAGGACGCCATGGGGAGCGAGCACCTGCTCGCGGGGATCACCGGCACCAAGGGGGAAGCCCGCACGGCGCTGGACGCCGAATCCGTGACCAAGGCGGCCGTCCTGGCGGTGCTCCGCGACCGGGCGGACTGGCCGGAAGCCTGGAGCGGCGACGACGGCGCCGGGGACAGCATCTCGTCGGCCGACGTCCTGGGGGAGGACGGCGACCGCCGACGGATGCTGACCGGCGCCGGGCACCGCGCCTTCGTACACGCCATGGGGGAGGCCCGGCGGCGTACGGCATCGGCTGCGGGCAAGGGCGTCGGTTCGGGCTCCGGCTCCGGCTCCGGCTCCGCGAAGCTCACGCCCGAGGACCTGCTGCGAGGTCTGCTGGCGGAGGGCGACAACCGGTGTGCCGAGGTGCTGGCGCTGTGCGGTACGACGGGGGACGCCGTACTGGCCCGGCTCGACGCCGGACCCGAGGGCGCGGCCGACGGCGACCGGCTGCCGGCCGGGCTCGATCCCCGGCTGCGCCCGACCCGGGACGTGCTGCTGGGGCGCAGCCGCTACCCCGCGCCGTTCTGGCTGCGCTGGCTCCACGGCGGGATGAACTGGGTGGCCTGGCCCACGGCCTGGGTCAAGCAGGAGACGCTGGCGCAGGCCCGGCTGCTGGGGCACGACCGCGCCGGCACCGAGCACGTCCTCCTGGCGGTGCTCGCCACCCACGAGGTGGCCCGCGCCCATCCGCACATGCTGAGCGAGGGCACTGACGAGGGCGCTTCGCAGCGGGACGAGCGCTACCTCGGAGGAGAGCGGCTGGCGGCCGTCGGCATCACCTACGCGGGCGTCCGACGGGCCCTGGAGGCCGACGACGTCCTGGGCGGTGACGACCGGCCCGCGGCCTCGTACGTGGACGCGGCGGTCGACGACCAGGGAACCGGCCCCCTGGTGGAGTCCCTCCTGAAGGAAGGAACGCGCGCGCTGCGCCTGGTTCAGCGGATGCAGGGCGCGGCGTCCCCGTAGGACGACCACTTACTGAGCGACCGTCACCCGGTGACCGTCAACACGAGGGGGAACTTCGTGACCGCCCGTACGCCCCGTACGCCCCACACCCTGCGACGCGCATCGACGCGGCTGGCGCTGACCGTCGCCGTCGCCGTCGGCGTGCTCGCCGGGACCGCAGCCCACGCGAACGCCGCCCCGCTCCCGGCCCCTTCCGCGTACGCCCAACTCCTGCCGATCACCAGCCTGTCCGCCGATCGGCTGGCCACGGCCGACCTGGTTGCCGCGGCCAAGTGGGGCACTGGCAGCCCCATCGACGACCCGGCGCGCGAGCAGGTCGTGCTGGACGCGGTGCGGCAGCAGGCGATCGAGGCCGGGGCCGATCCGCAGGCCACGGTCGCGATCTTCCGCGACCAGATCGAGGCCAACAAGCAGGTGCAGCGCGGGCTGCACCGGCTCTGGGACGCGGACCCGTCGAAGGCGCCCGCGCAGCGCCCGGACCTGACGGTGGTCCGCAAGGAGATCAACCGCATCAACACCGAGCTGGTGCGGGCGATCGCGACGTCCGACCGGGCGCGGAACGCGCGTTCCTGCACGGGCGTGCTGGCCGTGACCGCGGTGCAGGTCCGTCATGAGAAGCAGCTTGACCGGTTGCACGCCAAGGCGCTGGTTCGCGCGGTCCCGTCGGTGTGCGCGAGGTGACCGACCGCTCCGGTCCCGCGCGCGGGCACGCCCACTGACGAGGACCAGTCGAGGACCAGTGGACGGCCGTCGGGCCGCGCGTTCGTCGGGCGCGCAGCCCGACGGCCGACGTGTTCGGGGAGTTCACGGCGCGCCGGGCTGCCGATGAATCATCCGCCGCAGCCGCACGGACCGGACAGGGGAGTCACGTCTCATGACCACCGCACAGCAGCAGTTGTTCATCGACGGCGGGTACGCCGCCGGAGCCGAGCCGGTCGCGGTGCGCAGCCCCGCGACCGGGGAGCACGTCGGCTCCTTCCCCCACCCCACCGCCGCCGACCTCGACACCGCCGTCGCCGCCGCGCACCGGGCCCAGCGCGACTGGGCGGCGGTCAACGTGTGGGACCGGGCCGCGGTCTGCCGTCGCATAGCCGACGAACTGGACGCCCGGCGCGACGCGTTGGCCTGCCTCCAGACCCTGGAGCAGGGCAAACCGCTCGCCGAGTCCGTCGCGGACGTCACCGAGGCCGCGCAGCTCTTCCGACTGCACGCGGAGGACGCCGTTCGACTGAACGGCGAGACGCTGCTCTCCCGGGACAGCACGAAGAGGATGTTCACCGTCCACCGGCCCGTGGGCACCTGGGGCGTCATCACGCCCTGGAACTTTCCGCTGCTGATGTTCGCGGAGTTCGCCGCGCCCGGCCTGGCGACCGGCAACGCGCTCGTCGTCGAACCGCCGGAGAACACCCCGCTGACCGTCCTCGCCGCGATGGACGCGGTGCTCGCCGCCGGGCTGCCGGCCGGGCTGGTGAACGTCCTCCCCGGCGACGGCGCCTTCGGCGACGTCCTCGTACGCCATCCGGGCATCCACGCCGTCGGCTTCATCGGCTCCTCCACGACCGGCGCGAAGATCACCGCGGCGGCCGGCCTCAACGACCTGGTCGGCGATAGGGAGCGGGCTCGCGTCGCCCTGCGACTCCGCCTCCTGCGTTGTCGTCGGTCAACGACGGCCCCCTGTGCCCTGCGGGCACGGGCGGTACCCCCACCGCGTCGCCTCCCTCCTCCGCCTTGGATTCGAAGCCCCATGACGCCGCTCACTGATCCACTCCCTATCGCCGACCAGGTCGTAAGCGCTCCCTGATGGAGTGCTCCGGCAACGGCCCGCTCGTCGTGCTCGCCGACGCGGACGTGGACGCGGCGGCCCGGGCCGCGGTGGACGGCGCGTATCCCTGCGCCGGCCAGGTGTGCTGCGCCACCGAACGGGTCGTCGTCCACGCCGACGTGCACGACGCGTTCGTGGCGGCGGTGCTGCGCGAGTCCGAACGCGTCGTCCTCGGTGACCCGTTCGACCCCTCGACCGTCCTCGGCCCGCTGAACAACGAGGGCGTGGCGGCGAAGATGGACCGGCACCTGGCGGACGCGCGCGGGCGCGGGGCGCGGGTGTTGCGCGGCGGCGGGCGGCGCGCGGGCATGCCGACGGAGCTGTACTACGAGTTCACCGTGGTCGACGCGGTGTCCGAGGACAGCCTGCTCGCCAAGGAGGAGTCCTTCGGGCCGGTCGTCCCGATCATCACCGGCCGCGACGAGGACGAGCTGCTGCGGATCGCCAACGACGACGCCCTCGGCCTCCAGGGCGCGGTCTTCACCACCAGCATGAAGTCCGCGTTCCGCTTCGTCGAGGAGCTTCAGGTCGGGCAGGTGATCGTGAACGAGACGAACAACTGGTGGGACATCACCATGCCGTTCGCCGGCGCCGGGGGACGCGGCACCGGCTGGGGCCGCATCGGCGGCAAGTGGACGCTGCTCGACATGACGGACACCAGGACGGGCGTCATCAGCTTGTGAGCGCCGGAGGGCCGGGGGCCGGGTCGGGTGCCTCCGCCCGGTCCGGCCCGGCGTACCGCGCCAGCTGCTCCGCGGTGAAGCCGAACCAGTACGTGGCGGCGAAGCCCACCGCGTACCCGACGAACAGCCCGCCCGCGTACACGGCGAGCGTCGTCAGCGGTCCGTGGTCGCCGCGCAGCAGCGGGAACAGCGCCCAGCCGGACGGGCCGATCGCCGTCGAGCCGACGTGGTCGCCGAGCATCGAGAACAGGCCGACGAAGCCGCCGCCGAACGCGCCCCCGAAGCAGGCCGTCACGAACGGCCGCCCCAGCGGCAGGGTGACCCCGTAGATCAGCGGTTCGCCGACCCCCAGCAGTCCGGCCGGCAGCGCGGAGCGGATCGTGGCGCGCGCCTCGGCGTGGCGCCGCAGCCTCGCGTACACGGCCACCGCCGCGCCGACCTGCCCCGCGCCCGCCATCGCCAGGATCGGCAGCAGCACGGTCGCGCCCTGCTGCTCGATGAGCGTGGCGTGGATCGGGATCAGCGCCTGGTGCAGCCCCACCATCACCAGCGGCAGGAACAGCCCGCCGAGCACGAAGCCGGCGGCGGCCCCGCCGTAGTCGAGCAGCACGGTCGCGGCGGTGCCGATCGCGGCGGCGGCCTCGCCGGCGACGTACATCAGCCCGTAGACGGTGACGAGGCCGGCGACGAGCACCGTCACGGCGGGCGTGAGCAGCACGTCGAGCGCGCCCGGCACCCGCCCGCGGCACCAGCGCTCCACGGCCACCGCGAGCAGCGCGGCGGCGAGCGCGCCGAGCACCCCGCCCTGGCCGGGCGCCACCTCCTGCCCGAACGCGTCGACCTTCGCCACGCCGGGGAAGACGACGACGGCGGCGACGGCGCCCCCGAGGACGGGCGTGCCGCCGAACTCCTTCGCGGTGTTGTAGCCGACGAACACGGCGATCAGCGCCATGAAGCCACCGGAGACGGCGGCGAGGGCGGGGGTGAGGCCGGGCAGGATCCGGAAGTTGACGAGGAGTCCGCTGAGGCCGGCGACGATGCCGCAGCCGATGAGGGCGGGGATGAGGGGGACGAAGATGTTGCCGATGCGGCGCAGTACGGCTTTGGCGGGCTTCCCGGACGGGCTGTCCTGAGGCGTTTCGAGGAGGGCCTCGAAGGCCTCGGTGACCGGCGCGACCGCGGCCGGCCCCAGCACGATCTGGTACGACATCCCGTCCTCGACGACCCCGAGGACGCCGGGCAGCGCGGTGATCGCGTCGTGCCGCACGGGCCCGCGGTCCCGGAGGGTGAGGCGCAGCCGGGTCATGCAGTGGGCCACGCCGAGGACGTTGCCGGCCCCACCGAGGTGTTCGAGCAGCGTGCGTGCGCGTGCGCTGGCGCTGGCTGGGTCCTGTTCCTGTCCGCCCATGCGCGGATGTGTATCCGCGCGGCCCCCGCGCTTCTCGCCCGGACCGCGCCCCTCAGCCAACCGGCGCAGCGGCGTCCCGGGGCGGGGCCGCGGTTGACCCCGCGCCAGCGGCTGCGCCCTGCGGGCCCGGCGCCCCGCCTGCGGTTGCCCGCACAGCCCCTCGCGCCTCCGGATGTCCCCGCCGTTTCCCTTGCGGGAGCGCTGGTCTCCGCGGCCCGGTGGTGGTTGTTCGCGCAGTTCCGCCCCCTGTGGCCTGCGGGCACGGTGGGACCCCCAGCGCCTCTGAAAACCCTCGCCGTAGCCGGAGGCGGGTTTTGCGGACCGACCACGTCCCGCAGATATGCAACGAAGGGAAGGCAAAACAGGGGCGCTGGGGGTCCCCCCCCACGCCCTCCGGGCGTAGGGGGCGGAACTGCGCGAACAGCCCACCACCGGGCCGCAGATGCCAATGCACCCGCGGGGAGACGGCGAGGATGTCAGGGGCCGGCCTCCCGCGGGCGCTGGGGGTCCCCCACGCCCTCTGGGCGTAGGGGCCGGAACTGCATGCACAGCCGCAGGCGACCCGCAGGGTGCGGGGCCCGCGTCTCGCCAGGTCGCAGCGGCCCGGCAGCTCGCGGGGTGAGCTCAGCCCGCTGCCCTGAGCGCCGTGCGCAAGTGGCCGTTCGCCTCCGCCAGGAGACGGCTCGCCGTCACCGCGTCCACCTCCGCCAGGATCGTGAGGATCGCCGGCTTCACCTCCCCCTCCGTCGCCTTCAGCGCCGCCTCCACCTCCCCCTCGCTCGCTCCCGTCGCGTACGCGACGATCCGGTGCGAGCGGGCCCGCAGCTTCTCGTTCGAGGCGCGCAGGTCGACCATGAGGTTCCCGTACGTCTTGCCGAGGCGGATCATCGTGATCGTCGAGATCATGTTGAGGACCAGCTTCTGCGCGGTGCCCGCCTTCAGCCGGGTCGAGCCGCTCAGCAGCTCGGGGCCGACGACGACCTCGACGCCGTGGTCCGCCGCCGCCGCGAGCGGGCTGTTCTCGTTGCAGGACAGCCCGACGGTGAGGGCGCCCCGGCTCCGGGCGTAGTGGACCGCGCCGACGGCGTAGGGCGTACGGCCGGACGCGGAGACGCCGACGACGGTGTCGTCCGCGCCGACACCCAGCCCCGCCAGATCCGCCGCGGCCAGTTCCGCGCTGTCCTCCGCCCCCTCCACCGCGTTGACGAACGCCGACGGCCCGCCCGCGATGAGCCCCACCACCTGCGACGGATCGGTGTTGAAGGTGGGCGGGCACTCGCTGGCGTCGAGGACGCCGAGCCGCCCCGCCGTGCCCGCGCCCGCGTAGATCAGCCGGCCGCCGCGCGCCATCCGCTCCGCGGCGGCGTCGATCGCGGCGGCGATCGCCGACAGGTTCTCGGCGACCGCGCCGGGGACCCCGCGGTCCTCGGCGCTCATGAGGCGGGCGATGTCGAGCGTCGGCAGCCGGTCGATGTCCGCGAGGTCCGGCCGGAACGCCTCCGTGGTGAGCGTTTCGAGCTGGGCGCGCAGTTCCCCGTGGGCGGGCGAGGTGGAGGTCATGTGCTTCCTATCGGTCAAAACCGGCCTTGGGGCGTGTCTGATCCATCAGACGGGCCCTAGCGATGGGTGCTGCGGGGGGAGTGCCGGTGCGCCAGGGCCTCGTAGGAGGCGGCGAGTGCCGGTGCCGCGGTCTCGTACGTCCGTTGGGCGACGCCGACGAACAGGCAGTCGACGACGAGGAGCTGGCCCGTGCGGGACGACATCGCCGCGGGGCGCAGCTCGCTCTCGCGGGCGGAGGAGGTGGTCAGTACGTGGTCGGCGTACTGGGACACCGGCGCGTCCGGCCGGCCGGTGATGGCGACCGTGGTCGCGCCCCGCTCGAAGGCGGTGCGCAGCGGCTCGATGACGTCGCCGGTGGAGCCGGAGTGGGTGATGGCGATCGCGACGTCGCCGGTGCGCAGCTGCACCGCGTTGGTGACGGCGAGGTGCGGATCGGCGTGGGCGTGCGCGATCAGACCGATGCGGAGCAGCTTCTGTGCCAGGTCCATGCCGACGAGGGACGACGCCCCCACGCCGTAGATGTCGATGCGGCGGGCGGTCGCGGCGGCGACGACCGCGGCGGAGAGCTGTGTGGTGTCCAGGCCGGCGGCGGTGTCGGCGAGGGTCTGCTGTTCGTCGTAGGCGAGTTTGGCGACCACGTCCGAGATGGGGTCGTCGACGGCGATGTCCGCGGTGACGCTGGGCGCCCGGCCGGACTGCTGGTGCGCGGCGAGTCCGGCGAGGGCGAGCCGCAGGTCGCGGTAGCCCGGGTAGCCGAGGAGCCGTGCGGTGCGCACGACGGTCGCCTCGCTGGTGCCGGTGCGTTCGGCGAGCCCGGTGACCGTCAGCGCGGCGCAGCCCGCGGGGTCGTCGGCGACGGCCTCGGCGACCCGCTGCATGGAGCGGGTCATGGACGGGGTGAGCGTCCTGACCTTGGCGGCGAGCGCGGCGGGGGCGGGCGGAGTGGCGCTGGCGGCGGTCCCCTTGTTGAAAATTTCCTTCACTGGGTTAGCCATGGTATGAAAGCTATTTTCGTACCATGGCACAGGTCAAGACCCCCTTGGTATGGATCCGGCAAGGCATGTTCGGAACGGGCCAGAGCGGAGCCGTGCGGGAGGCCGGTACGAACGCCGCTACGGACGCCGGGACGGACGTCGCCATGGACCCGTGCGGGACAATGGCGGCATGACTCCAGCAGCCCCCTCAGGACCGGACGCCGAGCAGGCCCTGCACACCGCCCGCGCCCTGATCCTCGCCGACCTCGCGGCCCGCGACGTGGCGGACGCCGAGGTGGTCTCGCTGGTGGAGGAGTCCGTCGCGCACCGCCGCTGGTGGGTCGAACAGTGGCCGGAGGGCGCGGCGTACGTCACCGGGCTCGTCGCCCAGGACGTCCAGGACGCCCTGCTGGAACGGCACGGCCGCTGGCCCCTGTGCCCGGTCTGCGACACGGGCGACCCGCACGCCCTCGGGGTCGAGCCCGAACTGGGCACGGACCCGCACTGGGTGTGCGAGCAGGCGGGCGTGGTCGTGGCTCGCGTCGGCTCCCTGGGCGAGAGCGGCGGCACGGGCGGGCACGCGAACGGGAACGCCGGCGTCTGATGACCCTCTACATCGACCCGCCGGACTGGCCCGGCCACGGCCTGCTCTGGTCCCACCTCGTCAGCGACGTCTCGTACGAGGAACTGCACGCCTTCGCCGCGTCCATCGGCTGCCCGCGCCGGGCCTTCGAACGTGATCACTACGACGTTCCGGCGCACCGCTACGCCGCCGCGGTCGCGGCGGGCGCGGTGCAGGTCCCGAGCCGCGAGGTGGTCAGGATCCTGACGACGGCGGGCCTGCGCAGACGCAAGGCGCGCCCTGTCCCGTAGGTCCTACGCGTGCTCCGTGGCCGGGTGGGGCGCGGCGGCCGTCTTCGTGGACGACGCCACCACGCGCGTCGCGCCGTGCAGCCGCATCGACAGCGCCACCAGCGCCACCGCGACCACCAGCATCGCCGCACCCGCCCAGGCGGTGGCGCCGTAGCCGAAGTCCGCGTCGATGACGAGGCCGCCGAGCGCGGGGCCGCCGGTGTTGCCCAGGTTGAACGCCGACGTCGCGGTCGCGCCCGCCAGCGTCGGGGCCGCGCCCGCGACGTTGAAGATGCGGGCGTTGAGCGCCGGGCCGGTGTAGAACGCGGACACCCCGAGCAGGAACGCGACGGTGACCACCACCGCCGGCACGGTGTCGAACAGCGCCAGCACCGTCAGGAAGACCGTGGACGCCGCGATGCCGCTGAGCAGCACCCCGAACATGTGCGCGTCCGCGACCCGGCCGCCGATCGCCGTACCGATCAGCGCACCGAGGCCGAACAGCGCCAGCACCCACGGCACCCAGCCCTCCGCGATGCCGGCCGAGTCCGTGATCAGCGGTGCGAGGTACGAGAAGGCGCAGAACACGCCACCGCCGGCGAGGGCGGTCGCGGCGACCGCGAGCCACACGTGCCGGTCCCGGTAGATCGACAGCTCCCGCTTCAGCTCGGGCCGCTGGGCGGGCGGCGGGATGCGGGGGACCAGCGTCACCACGCCGACCAGCGCCACCGCGGAGGCGAGGGCGACCGCCCAGAACGCCGCGCGCCACCCCCAGTGGTCACCGAGGAAGGCGCCCGCGGGCACTCCGAGGACGTTCGCGATCGACAGCCCGCCGAGCATCACGGCCATGGCCCGCGCCCGCGAGTTCACCGGCACCATAGCGATCGACACCGCGGCGCCGAGCGCCCAGAACCCGGCGCACGCGAGGGCGCTGATCACCCGCGACGCGAACAGCACCTCGTACGTGGGCGCGACGGCCCCCGCGACCTGGCCCACGCCGAAGACCGAGATCAGGGCGATCAAGGTGGCCTTGCGCGGCAACCGCAGCGTCGCGACGGCGAGCAGCGGCGCGCCGACGACCATCCCGATCGCGAACGCGGATATCAGCAGGCCCGCCTGGGGTATGGACACGCCCATGTCGTCCGCGATGGGCGGTAGCAGCCCGGAGAGCATGAACTCGCTGGTGCCGAGGGCGAAGACGGAGAGTCCGAGGATGTAGACGGCGAGCGGCATGCGGGGGTGTTCGGCGGAGGGCGCGGAGTGGGGCATGACAACCCCAACGGCGATGTCCCTTCCCCCCATTCCCCCAACACGCGATGCGCGCGCGGTGTCGTACGCCACGTTCTGCGCGTGGCTGCGGCTGGACGTCCCCGCGGTTTCCCTGCGGGCGCGCTGGTCTCTGCGGCCCGGTGGTGAACGACGGAGGGAAGCAAAACAGGCGCGCGCCGTCGTGGAGGGGGCGCTGCCGAGAGCGTCAGGGCGGGCCGGGCTTCGTCAGGCGGGTCAGTTCCGAGGTCAGGTTGGCGCGAGCCGGGCGTTCCCAGACGTGGGTGCCGTGGGGGGTGTGGAACAGACGGTCCAGGGACAGCAGGTGGCGCAGGACCTCCGACCGGCCGCGCCGGAACGCGGCGGACGGGACGAAGCCGTACTCCTCCCGTACCGCCGCCGCGTACGCGGCGTACGCGTCCGGGGGCGACGCCAGCACCGCCAGGTCCGCGTCGCACAGCACCGCCCCGTTCGCGTCGTCCGGCGCCGGCGCGTGCGTCACCGTCAGACGCACCAGGCGCGCCACCTCCGCCACCGCGGCCCCCTCCAGCCCCGCCTCGGTCAGTGCCCGTTCCGCCAGCCGGGCCGAGCGCTCCTCGTTCTCGGAGCGCTCGGGGAGGTACACCGCGTCGTGGAACCACGCGGCGAGGCGGACCAGGTCCGGTGCGTCGGCGTGCGCGGCGAGCGCGTCGACGTGCGTCAGGACCGCCGCGAGGTGCGCGGTCGTGTGGTAGCGGCGCTGCGGCTCCGCCCAGCGGGCCAGCAGGTCCTCCGCGTACGGCAGCGGATCGGGGCCGGGCGCCCCGGCGCCGCGGGCCGCGACGAGGGTGCGGACCCAGCGGGCGCGCAGGTCTTCGGTCACGTCCATGCGGGGACTGTACGACCCGCCCGCCCCCTTCGTGACCGGGGCCGTGCGTGCCGGGGGCTGGAGGCGCAGGCGCACTTTGGGGTTGGGTGGAGGCATGGACTCCGTACGCGACCCCGAACTGCCCGGCCTCCTCCTCCGTACCGAGCGGGACGCCCTGATCCCCCTGCTGCGCTCCCGGCCCGACGAGGACTTCGCGATCCGGACGTGCTGTCCCGGCTGGACGGTGCGCCACGTCGTCGCCCACTGCGCCACCGTGCTCCAGCGGGTGGTGGACCAACGCTTCGAGAAGGGCGTGTTCACGCCGGAGGCGAACGAGGAGGACATCGCCGCGGTCGCCGACCTCTCGCACCAGCAGGTCGTGGACGCCCTGGAGCGCGGGATGACCGACGCCGGGCCGTTCATCGCCGCGGCCGGGCACGGCAAGCTCGACGCGGTCGCGCTCGGCGAGTGGGTGCACGCCGGTGACCTGCGGGAGGCGCTGCGCGAGCCGGCGGCGTACGAGGGCGAGGGGCTTCCGTACGCCCTGCGGCTGCTCGCCTCGCTGACTCGGGCCCGGCGCACGCAGCCGCTGCTGGCCCGGCTGGAGGGGCACGACGCCCCGCTCGTCCTGGGTGCCGACAGCCCCGAGCCCGCGACGTACACCGGCTCGGCGACGACGCTGGTCCGGCTGATCGCGGGCCGTCCGCTGACCGGGACCCGGTACGAGCTGACGGGGGCGACCGAGGCGGATCTGATCGTCTTCACCTGAGCACCGGACCTGGGCCGTCACACCCGAGCGGAAGAACCGCGGCAGCCAAATAAGCGCTTATGCCCGTTCTGCCCTTTGGGGGGACACTGGAAGGCGAGACACCGACGGGTGCCACCTCACACGGAGGCAGACATGCTCGGAATCATCTTCTTCGGAATCGTCCTGGTGGCTTTGTTGTGCGCCGCCATGTGGTGGGACGGCCGCCGTCGTGCCGCCCTGGTCACGCCCCGCCCCGAGGAGCAGCCGCACAAGCCCGACCGCCCCGCCCACGTGGAGGAGATCCGCGAGGCGGACGAGGACGCGTTCCCGCACGACGGCGAACGTCTGCTCCCGTACAACATGCACCCCCACAGCAGCCACAGCACCGGCAAGGGCCGCGAGGAACGGCCCAAGCACGGGCCGAACGCCCACAGCGGGTCCTTCGGCAGCGGCGGTCTCGGCGGCTGAGCGGGCCGCCTCGCGAGGGAACGCCGCCGTGCGACGGAGCGCGGACCGACGGCGGAACGCGAAGGGGTCCGGGCGCTTGAAGCGCCCGGACCCCTCCTCCTACCCCCTTACCCAGGGTGGTCCTGTCACCTGCCGTCCGCTCACCGCGCGGCCTTGAAGCCCCGCAGCCGCAGACTGTTCCCGACCACGAAGACCGAGGAGAAGGCCATCGCCGCACCCGCGATCATCGGGCTGAGCAGACCCATCGCGGCCAGCGGCAGCGCGCCCACGTTGTAGGCGAAGGCCCAGAACAGGTTGGTCCGGATGGTGCCGAGCGTCCGCCGCGCCAGCCGGATCGCGTCCGCCGCCGCCCGCAGGTCGCCCCGCACCAGGGTCAGGTCGCTGGCCTCGATCGCCGCGTCCGTGCCGGTGCCCATCGCCAGTCCGAGGTCGGCCTGGGCGAGCGCCGCCGCGTCGTTGACGCCGTCGCCGACCATGGCCACGCTGCGGCCCTCGGCCTGGAGGCGCTTGACGACGTCGACCTTGTCCTCCGGCATGACCTCGGCGATCACCTCGTCGATGCCGACTTCCTTGGCCACCGCCTTCGCCACGGCCTCGTTGTCACCGGTGAGCAGGATCGGGGTGAGCCCCAGCCCGCGGAGCCGGGTGATCGCCTCGGCGCTGGTCTCCTTCACCGCGTCGGCGACCTCCAGGACCGCACGGGCCTCGCCGTCCCAGGCCACCGCGATGGCCGTGCGACCCGCGGCCTCCGCCGCGTCCTTCGCCGCCTTCAGCTCCTCGGGGAGTCGGATCTCCCACTCCGCGAGCAGCTTCTCGCGGCCGACGAGGACCGCGTGGCCCTCCACGATGCCCTGGACGCCGAGCCCGGGGATGTTGACGAAGTCCTCCGGGGTGGGCAGCGCGCCGACCTTCTCGACCGCGCCGGTGGCGACGGCCTGGGCGATCGGGTGCTCGGAGGCGTTCTCCAGGGAGCCCGCCAGCCGCAGCACCTCGTCCTCGTCGGTCGAGGCGGCGGGGTGCACGCCGAGCAGGGTCATCTTGCCGGTGGTGACGGTGCCGGTCTTGTCGAGGACGACGGTGTCGACCTTGCGGGTGGTCTCCAGGACCTCGGGGCCCTTGATCAGGATGCCGAGCTGGGCGCCGCGGCCCGTACCGACCATGAGCGCGGTCGGCGTGGCGAGCCCGAGGGCGCAGGGGCAGGCGATGATCAGCACGGCCACCGCCGCGGTGAAGGCCGCTGCCCAGCCCTCGCCGAGGGTCAGCCAGGTGATCAGGGTGCCGATGGCGAGCAGGATCACGATCGGGACGAAGACGCCGGAGATCTTGTCGGCCAGCCGCTGGGCCGCCGCCTTGCCGTTCTGCGCGTCCTCGACGAGCTGCGCCATCCGGGCGAGCTGGGTGTCGGAGCCGACCCGGGTGGCCTTCACGACCAGCCGGCCGCCCGCGTTCAGGGTGGCGCCGGTGACGCCGTCGCCGGGGCCGACCTCGACGGGCACGGACTCGCCGGTGAGCATCGAGGCGTCCACAGCGGACGAGCCCTCGACCACGACGCCGTCGGTGGCGATCTTCTCACCGGGGCGGACCAGGAACGTGTCGTCGACCTTCAGTTCGGCGGTCGGTACGCGGACCTCCTGGCCGTCCCGCAGGACGGTGACCTCCTTGGCGCCCAGGTGCATCAGGGCACGCAGCGCCGCACCGGCCTTGCGCTTGGAACGGGCCTCGAAGTAGCGCCCGGCCAGGATGAAGGCGGTGACGCCGGCCGCGGCCTCCAGGTAGATGTTGGACGAGCCGTCGCTGCGCTCGATCGTCAGCTCGAAGGGGTGGGTCATGCCGGGCATTCCGGCGTGGCCCCAGAACAGTGCGTAGATGGACCACAGGAACGCGGCGATGGTGCCGACCGAGATCAGGGTGTCCATGGTGGCCGCGCCGTGCCGGGCGTTCTTCCAGGCGGCCCGGTGGAAGGGCCAGCCCGCGTAGACCACGACGGGTGCGGCGAGGGTGAGCGAGAGCCACTGCCAGTACTGGAACTGGAGCGCCGGGATCATCGCCATCGCGATGACCGGGACGGCGAGGACGAGCGCGGTGATCAGTCGCTCGCGCAGCGTCTTCAGCTCGGTGTCGTCCTCTTCGCCGCCTTCGGCGTCGGCCGTGTCGGCACCGGATCCGGACGCCGCCGCGGCGTCCTTCTTGGGCTTCGGCGGGGCGGCCGTGTAGCCGGTCGCCTCGACGGTGCCGATCAGGTCCTTGACGTCGACGCCCTCGCTGAAGGTGACCTTCGCCTTCTCGGTGGCGTAGTTGACGGTCGCCTCGACGCCCTCCATGCGGTTGAGCTTCTTCTCGATGCGGGCCGCGCAGGAGGCGCACGTCATGCCGCCGATCGCGAGTTCCACCTCTTGGTGGGTGGCCGTGTGCGCCATGGTTCCTCCCTGCTCAGTGACTCATACCCCTAGAGGGTATCCCTTCCGAGATCCATGTATACCCCCCCTGGGTATAAAACGCAAGGCGGAACCCCTCTCTCCGGCCGTTGTTTCCACGCCACTCTCACCGGCCCGCTGATGCGTCCGTGCTGCCCGCGGACTAGGCTGAGTGCAATGGACTAGACCTCTCAGGCCGGACCCGGCCTAGGGCCTAGCCGAAGCCGTCACCGGGTCGCAGCCGTCTCTCCAGGAGGAATGGGTACACATGAGTAACCGTGCGCTTCTGGAGGTGATCGCCCTGGACGCCGAGGACGCGATCGCGGCCCAAGCGGGAGGGGCGGACCGGCTGGAGCTGGTCACGGACATGGCGGCGGACGGACTGACCCCGTCCCGGGAGGCCTTCGCCAGCATCCGCGCCGCCGTCGACGTCCCCCTCAGAGTGATGCTGCGGCTCACCGACGGCTTCTCGGCGGGCACGCACGACGACGTGGAGGCGCTGGTGCGCGCCGCGGCCGGGCTGCGCGAGGAGGGCGCGGACGAGTTCGTCTTCGGCTTCCTCGACGCCGAGGGCCATCCGGATCTGGTCACCGTCGAACGGCTGCTCGCGGTGATCTCCGGCTGCTCCTGGACCTTCCACCGGGCGATCGACAACGCCACCGACCGGGACGCCCTGCGCAAGCAGCTCGCGGACCTGCCGGGCCTCGACACGTATCTGACCGCGGGCGCGGCCGGCGGCGTCGACGACGGGCTGCCCACCCTCCTCGCGGAGGCGGCGCGGCACGACGAACCGGGTTACGAGGCACGGCTCCTGGTCGGCGGCGGCCTGCGGCTGGAGCACCTGCCGGCGCTGCGCGCCGCCGGCCTCGACGGCTTCCACATCGGCGGCGCGGCCCGCCCGCACGGCTGGTCGGGTCCGGTGAGCGCGGACGCGGTGCGCGCGTGGCGCGCGGCGATCGACGCGTAGGGCGTACGGAGTGCGGAACTGAGAACGCGGACGGCCGCTCCCCCAAGGCGAGGGAGCGGCCGTCGTGTTGCCACGGCAGGAACGGGATCAGCGCACGTCGACGAAGTCGGGCGTCGAGGCGGCGTACCGCACCCCGGGGGTCCCGTGGAAGTCGTAGCGGAACGAGCCGTCGCGGTACGCCCGCAGGGCGACCTTGACGTTGCCGCGGCGGTCGGTCGTCCTGGTGGCGAGGCCGACGTGGTAGGGGTCGTCGGTGCGGCGGAAGGCGAGGTGGACCTGCTGGCCCCCGTACCCGACGTAGCGCCGGGTGTTCCAGTTGAAGGCGAACGCCGCGGTGCAGTGCTTCCTGGTGGCCGATCCCGTGCAGGTGGTCTTGGTGGGGTGCCACCACCGCTGCGCGTCGGCGGGGGACGTGCCCTGGAAGAGCCGGGCGCCGAGCCGCTTGACGAGGAGCGGGTCGGTGGCCCAGAACGTCGCGGTGACGGTCTTCGGGGCGGTGGTGCCGACGACGAAGCGGCTGTTGCTGGCGTAGCCGTCGACCGTCGTGGGCGGCGGCGGTACGGGCGAGGCGGCCGCCTGCGTCCCGGGGGCGACGAGCGCGGTGAGGGTCAGCGTGGCGCCGACGGCGGGTGCGGCGGCACGGGTACATAAGCGATTGCGCATGGATTCCCCCAGTTAGGGTGGAGTTGCGAAGAGTGTCGTACGTGTCTGTCCAGACAAGGCGGCCGGGGGAATGGTCGTACGGTTCTGCGCGCCCGGGCCGACCGGTCGCACATCGTGCGGTCCGACGCGGTCCGACGGCCCGGACGGCGGCGTCCGTCAGCCCAACTGGGCGGGCAGCGGCTGGTGGTGAAGGATCGTCATCCCGGATACGGCACGGGTCAGCGCCACATACAACCGGCGCAGCCCGGTGCGCTCGTCCGGCTCGCCCGCGACGATCGACGCCGGGTCGTCCAGGACCACGTAGTCGTACTCCAGACCCTTCGCGAGGGACGCGGGCACCAGGGTGAGCCGGGACTCCGACGTGGTCTCCGTGCCCGGGTCGAGGTGGGGCAGGCCCGCGGCGGTCAGCGCCGCGGCGATCGACGGCACCCGGGCGTCCGCGGCGATCAGCCCGATCGACCCCTCCTGCTGGAGTGCGGTGCGGCACGCGGCGACGACGGTCGCGTCGTCGGCCTGGTCGCCGTCGTCGCCGTCGACCGGGTGCACCGCCAGCGACCCGGGCGACTCGCGGACCGCGGAGACCGGCGTCAGACCGGGGGACATGTGGGGGAGCAGCCGCGAGGCGTACGCGATGACGTCGCGCGGCACCCGGAAGCCGGCCGTCAGCTCCTCCACCACGGCGTCCGGCTTGCCGAGGTGGGCCAGGGCCTCCTGCCAACTGCCCGTGGCCCACGGCGTCGTGCCCTGCGCCAGGTCGCCCAGCACCGTCGCCGACCCCGTCGAACAGCGCCGCCCGACCGCCCGGTACTGCATGGGGGAGAGGTCCTGCGCCTCGTCGAGCACCACGTGGCCCAGGGAGTGCGTGCGCTGCACGAGGTCCGTGGCCTCGTCGATCAACACCGCGTCCGCGGCGGACCACCTCGCCGACCGCACGCTGCGCGGCGGCTTCGCCCACCGGACGGTGCGCTGCTCGTCGGCGGTGAGCAGCCCGTCCGCGTGGGTGGCGAGGAAGTCCGGGTCCGACAGCAGCCGCAGGACCAGCTTCGCCGGGTCCACCGGGGGCCAGATCGCCTTGACGGCCGCCTTCACGGCCGGGTTGCGGGCCACCGCGTCCTGCACCCGGTCGTCCGGGGCCTCGCCCGACTGCTCCATGCGGACCAGGACGGCGTGCGCGATCCGCTGCGGCAGTGCGTCGCGCGCGGCACCGTAGCGGATGTCCCGCGCCAGCAACTCGGCGACGATCTCCTGGAGTTCGTACGCGGGGATCCGCCAGCGGCGCGAGCCGCGGACGACGACCACCGGCTCGGCGGGCGGCGTCACGTGCGCGCGCACGGCCCGCCGCAGCACCTGCGCCATGCGGGCGTCGCCCTTCACGACGGCCGCCGGCGCCTCGTCCGTGCCCCGCACCTCGACGTGCGCCACCAGGTCGTCGACGGTGGCCTGCTTGACCTCCAACTCGCCGAGCGCCGGCAGCACCTGCTCGATGTAGCGCAGGAAGGAACGGTTCGGCCCGATGACGAGGGTGCCGGTGCGGGCCAGCCGCTCCCGGTGCGCGTACAGCAGGAAGGCGACCCGGTGCAGGCCCACCGCGGTCTTCCCGGTGCCCGGGCCGCCCTGGACGCAGACCGTGCCGGACAGGCCGGAGCGGACGATCTCGTCCTGCTCCGGTTGGATGGTGGCCACGATGTCCCGCATGGGGCCCACGCGGGGGCGTTCGATCTCCTCCTGGAGGAGCTTGCTGGCGCGGGGGCCGTCTGACGTCGGGGCGTACGGATCGGCGCCGGCCGCAAGGTGCTCGTCCTCGTACGCCGTGAGGTCGCCGCCCGTGTAGCCGAAGCGGCGGCGCAGCGCGACGCCCTGCGGGTCGGCGCGGGAGGCCCGGTAGAAGGGCTGGGAGACCGGTGCGCGCCAGTCCACCACCATCGGGTCGCCGACGGAGTCGTGCACGTGGCGGCGGCCGATGTAGAAGGCGTGGTCGCGGTGGTCGCCGTCGTCGTAGTCGAGCCGGCCGAAGAAGAGCGGGGTGTGCGCGAGGTCCGCCAGTTCCTTGATCCGCAGTTCGGTGCGCGCCTCCAGGGCCTGCTTGTTGACCCAGTTCGCCGTGACGTCGCCGATGTCGAGGGCCTCCACCTCCTCGCGCATCGTGCGCAGCGCGGCGCGCGAGGAGGTGAGGTGGGCGCGCTCGCGGGCGAGCGGATCGGCGTCGGCGGTGGCGTCGGCGCTGGTCGGGGGGGTGTGTGCGGGCACGGCGGGCCTCCGGCGGGGGTGCGGTGAGAGCGGAACGGCAGGAGACCGCCGGTTTCCGTCCGGGCGGTGGCACTCCACGGAGGGAGGCGGGCAAGGCGGAGCAGTTTACTCATCGGCCCGGACGGCGGCGAACGGGTTTTCGCGTGACGGGTGGGGCGGGTGGAGCCGGTTGACCATCCTGAGGAGGAGACGAGTAGTACGGGGGAACGACTTCGGTAGGAGGAGACGGGGGCCGGCCATCCTCCGGAAGTGCCGTCCCCTAAGGGAAACCCTTATGCCTGGAGTCGTAGGAAGGTCGACCGGAGGTTACTCCGTCCGACCGATGCGCTGACCTGCGGGGAAAAGCATCATAGAGATATGAGTACAGCGACTTTCACCCCAGCAGCAGCCAAGGTCCCCGGCCCCCGGCACCACGGTGCCACGGCGACGGGCGCCCCGCACTCCGCGCACCACGTCGGCAATGCGATGCGCGCGGTCAAGGTATTCGCGTCGACGATATTCTCCGTGACGGTCCTCGGGGAGTATGCGGAGGAGGCGGGCGTCCGGCGCCGCTGATATCGCCCCGTTGATTCTCATGAGCTGAGATGCGCTGAGTACGCGTACTCAGCCGCACTGAGCGATGGGCGCCGTAAGTGAGCACCGTGAGTGAGCGCCCCGACGGAGGCGCCGCGCCGGGCCCGCGGCTTTGATGATCGACATGACGTCGCCGCAGCGCCCCGCCCCCGAAACCCCGGTCGTCGCCGACGACCCTGAAGCACCCGAAGCCACCGAAGTCCTCGACGTCTCCGCCACCCCCGGTACCGCCGACGCGCCAGCCGCCCCTGACGCCTCCGCTGCCCCTTTCGCCTCCTCGTCCGCGGCGCCCGCCCGGCTGATGGCCGGACTGGGGATGCTCTTCCTCCTCGGCTCCCTCGTCCTGTGCGCCGCCATCACCCTCACCTACGCCTACGAGGGCGACGGCGTGGCCGGCCCGATCGCCGCCGCGGCGTACTGGGGCCTGCTGATCGGCGGCCTCACCGGCGCGGTCGCCCTGTTCAGCCCGGTCGGGACGATGACGAACACGGTGCGCGCCTGGATCGTCGCCGTCCAGTACGCACTGGTGTGCGCCGCGCCCGTCCTCGTGGTGATCGACGGCTGACGGCCGCCCGGGTGGCGGCCGCCCGGTCCGCCCCGGGCGCGCGGCCCGGGGTGGACCGGGCGGCCCCGGCCCGTCAGTGCAGCAGCTCGTCCGCGTCCATGATCCGGTAGGCGTACCCCTGCTCCGCCAGGAAGCGCTGGCGGTGCGCCGCGAAGTCCTGGTCGATGGTGTCGCGGGCGACGACCGAGTAGAAGCGGGCCTCGTGCCCGTCCGCCTTCGGCCGCAGCACCCGACCGAGCCGCTGAGCCTCCTCCTGGCGCGAGCCGAAGGTGCCCGAGACCTGGATCGCGACGGTCGCCTCCGGCAGGTCGATCGAGAAGTTCGCCACCTTCGACACCACCAGCACGGAGATCTCGCCCTGCCGGAAGGCGTCGAAGAGCTTCTCCCGCTGCGCGTTCGACGTCTCGCCCTTGATGACGGGGGCGTCCAGGTGCTCGCCCAGCTCGTCGAGCTGGTCGATGTACTGCCCGATGACCAGCGTCTGCTGGCCCCGGTGCTTGGCCACCAGTGCTTCCGTCACCCTCCGCTTGGTCGCCGTGGTGGCGCAGAAGCGGTACTTCTCCTCCGTCTCGGCGGTGGCGTACGCCAGGCGCTCCGAGTCGGTCAGATTGACCCGCACCTCCACGCAGTCCGCCGGGGCGATGTACCCCTGCGCCTCGATCTCCTTCCAGGGGGCGTCGAAGCGCTTCGGTCCGATCAGGGAGAAGACGTCCGACTCCCGGCCGTCCTCCCGCACCAGGGTCGCCGTCAGCCCCAGCCGCCGGCGGGCCTGGAGGTCCGCGGTGAACTTGAACACGGGCGCCGGCAGCAGGTGCACCTCGTCGTAGAGGATCAGCCCCCAGTCCCGGGAGTCGAACAGCTCCAGGTGCGGATAGACGCCCTTCCGCTTGGTCGTCAGCACCTGGTAGGTGGCGATGGTGACCGGCCGGATCTCCTTCTTCGTCCCGCTGTACTCGCCGATCTCGTCCTCGGTCAGCGAGGTCCGCTTCACCAGCTCGTGCTTCCACTGCCGGGCGGAGACGGTGTTGGTCACCAGGATCAGCGTGGTCGCCTTGGCCTGCGCCATCGCGCCCGCGCCGACGAGCGTCTTGCCCGCGCCGCAGGGCAGCACCACGACGCCGGAGCCGCCGTGCCAGAAGCCCTCGACGGCCTGCTTCTGGTACGGCCGCAGTGCCCAGCCCGACTCGTCCAGCTCGATGGGGTGGGCCTCGCCGTCCACGTACCCCGCGAGGTCCTCGGCCGGCCAGCCCAGCTTCAGCAGGGTCTGCTTGATCTGCCCGCGCTCGGACGGGTGCACCGCCACGGTGTCCGCGTCGATCCGCGCCCCCACCAGGGGCTGGACCTTCTTCGAGCGCAGGATCTCCTCCAGCACCGGCCGGTCCGTGCTCGTCAGGACCAGCCCGTGCGTGGGGTGCTTGCTCAGCGTCAGCCGGCCGTAACGGGCCATGGTCTCGGCGACGTCCACCAGCAGGGCGTGCGGCACCGGATAGCGGCTGTACGCCACCAACGCGTCCACGACCTGCTCGGCGTCGTGCCCGGCCGCCCGGGCGTTCCACAGCCCCAGCGGCGTCACGCGATAGGTGTGGATGTGCTCCGGCGCCCGCTCCAACTCGGCGAAGGGCGCGATGGCGCGACGACAGGCGTCGGCCTGCTCGTGGTCGACCTCCAGCAGGAGGGTCTTGTCGCTCTGGACGATGAGGGGTCCGTTCACTCTCCACCCTTCTCGATCGGGATGGCTCCGAGGAACCAAACCTCCAGTGTGCCCCACTCCGGGAGGAACGTGGAGCGCCGATCAGGACGACGGCGCCTGGTCGCGCGCCGCCCGGCCACCGGGGCTATCACCGAGTATCACGCGCTTTCGAAGCGGCGTCCGGCCGCCGTACCAGCCGAGTCCGACGCCGGGTGTCCACCGACCGGTGGACCGCACCCCGAAAATATCCGACGGCCGGCAGCTGATCCGGCATTTCTCGCCAGTTTCCCTATGCATGTAATTGGCCATGGAATTGCCTTTTCGATCATCTCTCCGTGATGGGGGGATGGTGCTCATTGCGCTCTGGCTTTCGTCGGACGCATGCTGATCCGCGGCGAAAGTCGAACAGTGACAAAGGCAACCGGAAGGGAATCCATGAGAAGTCGATTACGGGTCGGCGTGCTCGCCGCGACGGCGGCCGGCGCCCTCGCCCTCACGGCCGCACCGGCCAGCGCGGTGACGACGCCTTGGCAACGCCCGCCGTCCCTGGGCTTCACCCACTGCGAGTTGGGGAAGTCGCACGCGGCCTTCCCCGAGGTCAAGCTGTCGCGCTGCGTGACGTCCGGCGGCGGCAGCGTGCGGGCGGTGGTCGAGGTGTTCAACAGGTCCGGCTCCCCGGTGACCGTCTCGGCCCAGGTCCGCACCGCGTGGGGAAGCAACGCGGACTGCGCCGTGGCCACCTTCGCCCCCGGCGCGGGGCACAGCTGCCCGGGCGCCGTCGTGGACCATGACCCGTCCCCCAAGCCGTTGCCCAGGGGGACGTTCACGGTCAACGGCATCACGGACCACTACTGACCCGACGCGCGTCGCCCGTCCCCGTCCCAGAACGGAAGGAAGTCCCGTGCGTTTGAAAGCCCTCGCCATCGCCGGCGCCGCGGCCGGCGCCCTCGCCCTCACCGGGTCACCGGCCAGCGCGAACGCCTTTCCCGAGGTCAACTGGAAGCCGGTCAACACCACCTCTGACTGGACCTGCGGTCCCTACGTGGGGCACCCGTTGAACTCGGGGGTCAAGTCGAAGTGGTGCAATGTGTTGAACCGATTCGGTGACGCCCAGGCCGTGCTTGTCGTGCAGAACTCAACTGCCGCGAAGGTCTACATCTCGGGGACGGTTCGTTCCAACTACGGCAGCAACGTGAACTGTGCGTTCAGCGCCATGGGGGCAGGCGGCACTGCCGGGTGCTACGCCCCCACCATCCGTGACGTGACAGGTCCGCTCGTCGTCAACGTGGCGCTCACTCTGCACATCTGAGAACGAGGCGCCGCCGCTGTCCCCCGGCGGCGGCGCCTTCCCGGGGCGCCCCGGGGGGCTGTCCCCACCCCCGGACTCCCACCTCCCGGTGGATCACTCGGGCGCCAGCACCATGGTCGCGGCCGGGCCGCCGTCGAAAAGATCGACGCATGGCAATGAAACAACGACGCAGCACAGCAAGGGCAGTTGTGGCCGGCTCGCTCGTCCTGGCGGGCATCGGCGGACTCGCCGCACCGGCCGCGGCGACCACGAGCGCGAGCACAAACACGAGTGCGAGCACGGGCGCAGCCGTGGGGACGGAGCGGGTGCGGGGCGCGCTCGTCTCGTACGAGTTGCAGCGCACCTTCACGCGGGCGCAGGTCGTCGACGCCCTCACCCCGCACGTGGCGACCGACCAGGTGCGGCACGGCGTGTCCACGTACCTCGTGAAGTACCGGACCGTGGACCACCGGGGCGCGCCCGTCGTGGCCAGCCAGCTCGTCGCCCTGCCCGACAACGGCGACCGGTCCCTGCCGGTCGTGTCCTGGCTGCACGGCACGACCGTCACCAAGACCCACGTCGCCAGCGCGCGCACCGACACCAACGACCACCGCGCCGCCCTGCTGTTCGCCTCGACCGGACGCGCCGTCTCCGCCCCCGACTACGTCGGACTCGGCAAGGACAGCCCCGGCCGGCACCCCTACGGGGACCCCCGCGCCACGGTCGCCGCGGGCGTGGACGGGCTGCGCTCGGCGCGCGAGGCCGCGCGGGACCTGGGCCGGCGCCTGGAGCGGAACGTGCAGATCAGCGGGTTCTCCCAGGGCGGCCCCGCGGCCATGCTGATGGGCCGCGCACTCCAACAGGAGGGCGCCGACCGGTACTTCCGACTCGGTGCGCTCGCGCCCGTCGGCGGGCCCTTCGACCTCAGCACCTTCGAGAAGGCCGCGGCCGACGACGCGGTGGAGAAGTCCGGGCTCTACCTCGCCTACTTCGCCACCGCGTGGAACTGGATGTACGGCGGGCTGTACGACTCCCCGAGCGACGCCTTCAAGGCGCCGTACGACGCCGTCGCCGAGGAGCTCTTCAACGGCGCGTACGAACCGCAGGAGATCCTGGCGAAGCTGACGCCGGCCTCCCGCGACCTGTTCACCCCGCAGTTCCTGGAGAAGGTCCGCAACCCCACCGGAGATCTGGCGCGCCGGCTGCGCCAGCTGGACACCACCTGCGACTGGCGCCCCGAGGTCCCGGTGCGGATCTTCCACGCCAAGGGCGACAAGGACGTCGACTTCGCGCACGCCCGGCACTGCGCGGCGCAGCTGGCGGCGAACGGCGCCGCGTACGGGCTGACGGACGTGGGGCCCTACGACCACAACGGCTCGGTGCGCCAGGCGCTGCCGCAGGTCGTGCGCTTCTTCGACGCGGCGGCCGGCCGGCCGTAGGTCCGTGGGCGCTTGAGCCCTCAGGCCTCCGTCCAGCGGTCCGCCGCCGCGTCGGGCGAGCGGCTACGTCGTGCCGGGCAGGGCCTCCCGCTCGCGCTCCGGCTCCCGCTCGGGCGCCGTGCGCTGGCGGGGGACGAAGACCAGGTGCTGGTGGCCGCGGCGGAGGTCGAGCTTGAGCCGGACGTTGCTCGCCCGGGTGAGCATCACGCCCACGCCGAGGGCCGCCAGCAGGGAGACCAGCCCGCCGGCCGCGAAGCCGATGCGGGGGCCGTACGCGTCGGTGATCCAGCCCACCAGGGGCGCGCCCAGCGGGGTGCCGCCGACGAAGACCATCATGAACAGGCTCATCACCCGGCCCCGGACGGCGGGGTCGGTGGCCATCTGGATGCTGGAGTTCGCGGTCACGTTCACGGTCAGGCCGAACGTGCCGATCGGGACCAGCAGCGCCGCGAAGAGCCAGAAGGACGGGGCGAACGCGGCGACGACCTCCAGGGCGCCGAAGAGGACCGCGGCGCCCACGAGTATCCGCATCCCCGAGGCCCCGCGGCGGGCCGCGAGGAGGGCGCCGGCGAGCGAGCCGATCGCCATCAGGGTGTTCAGCAGGCCGTACGTCTCGGCGCCCGAGTGGTACACCTCGTCGACGAAGGCGGAGAGCCAGATGGGGAAGTTGAAGCCGAAGGTGCCGATGAAGCCGACCAGGACGATCGGCCAGATCAGTTCGGGGTGCGCGGAGACGTACCGCAGCCCTTCGCGCAGCTGGCCCTTGCCGCGCGGCGCCCGGACGGACTTGTGCAGCTCGGAGGTGCGCATCATCAGCAGGCCGACGATGGGGGCGACGAAGGAGAGCCCGTTGAAGAGGAAGGCGTAACCGCTGCCGACCGCGGTGATCAGCACGCCGGCGACGGCGGGGCCGACCAGCCGGGCGGACTGGAAGTTCGCGGAGTTGAGGCTGACCGCGTTGGCGAGCTGGTCCGGGCCGACCATCTCGTTGACGAAGGTCTGCCGGGCCGGGTTGTCGACCACGGTCACCAGGCCGAGCAGGAAGGCCGTGAGGTACACGTGCCAGACCTGGACCTGGCCGGTCAGGGTGAGCGCGGCGAGGGCGAGGCCGGTGAGGGCCATCGCCGACTGGGTGCCCAGCAGCAGGGGCCGCTTGGGGAGCCGGTCGGCGAGCACTCCGCCGTACAGGCCGAAGAGCAGCATCGGCAGGAACTGGAGCGCGACCGTGATGCCGACCGCGGACGCGGAGCCGGTGAGGGTGAGCACCAGCCAGTCCTGGGCGATGCGCTGCATCCAGGTGCCGGTGTTGGAGACGACCTGGCCTATCGCGAAGAGCCGGTAGTTACGGATCTTCAGCGAGCTGAACATGGTGGTAGGGGCAGGTGCGGGGGCGGAATCTGTTCCGGATCCCGTACGCAAAGGTGGTCGCCTCCTCGGCTTGGCTTCTACAGGTGCGCGAGCTTCTCCAGGACCGGGGCTGCGGCGCGCAGCTTCGCCCACTCGTCCTCGTCCAGGCCCTCGGCGAGGGCGGTCAGCCAGGCGTTCCGCTTGCGGCGGCTCTCTTCGAGCATGGCTTCGGCCTGCTCGGTCTGGCTGACGACCTTCTGGCGGCGGTCGTCCGGGTGCGGCTCCAGCCGGACCAGTCCCTTGGCCTCCAGCAGTGCGACGATCCGGGTCATGGACGGCGGCTGGACGTGCTCCTTGCGCGCCAGCTCGCCGGGGGTGGCCGAACCACAGCGGGCGAGGGTGCCGAGCACCGACATCTCGGTGGGGCTCAGCGACTCGTCGACGCGCTGGTGCTTCAGCCGGCGGCCCAGCCGCATCACGGCCGAGCGCAGTGCGTTCACAGCGGCTTCGTCGGGGTCGGGGGCGTCCTCGGGGGAGTCGCCGGACCGACCGCCGGTGGACAGGTCAGACATGTTTGTTAGCTTAACTCATTACTCTGTCTAAATACCAGTCGGTTTCCGCAGGCGCTCCACGGGGCAGCGCCGGGCGGTGTCCGACGAAACCCACAATCACCCGTATGAGTGATACGTAGCCGGAAAGTGACGCACCGGCCGCGGGCGGACGGCGACGCTGACCGCATGGGATCGGGATCGACTGTGTTGAGCCTGCGGATGGACGGCGACCTGCTCGAACGTGTCCGCCGGCACGCCGCGAAACGGGGAATGAGCGTCCAGGACTACGTGGTCCGGACGCTCATTCGGGACGACTTCGACGAACGCTTCAAGGCGGCCGTCGAGGAGACGGAGGAGTTCTACCGCTAACCCTGGCGGAGGGGGCGGGGGCCGGGCTACTTCGCCAGGCCCAGCGCCGGCATCGCGTAGTAGAAGACGAAGACCGCCGACACCACGTACATCGCGACCGGCACCTCCCGGCCGCGCCCGGAGGCCAGCCGCAGCACGCAGAAGCTGATGAAGCCGATGCCGATGCCGTTGGTGATCGAGTACGTGAACGGCATCATCACCATCGCGAGGAACGCCGGCACGGAGACCGTGAAGTCGCTCCAGTCGATGTCCTTGATGGAGCCCGCCAGGATCAGGAAGCCGACCGCGAGCAGGGCGGGCGTCGCGGCCTGCGAGGGCACCATCGTGGCCAGCGGCGTCAGGAAGAGCGCCAGGCCGAACAGACCGCCGGTCACCACCGAGGCCAGACCGGTGCGCGCGCCCTCGCCGACGCCGGCCGTGGACTCCACGAAGCAGGTCGTCGCCGAGGACGAGGTGGCGCCGCCGGAGGCGACCGCGATGCCGTCCACGAAGAGCACCTTGTTGATGCCCGGCAGGTTGCCTTCCTTGTCCAGCAGCTTGGCCTCGTCGCCGACGCCCAGGATCGTGCCCATGGCGTCGAAGAAGCAGGACAGCAGCACGGTGAAGACGAAGAGCGTGCCGGTGAGCAGTCCGACCTTCTCGAAGCCGCCGAACAGGCTGACCTCGCCCACCAGCCCGAAGTCGGGCGTGGCGATCGGGTTGCCGGGCCACTTCGGCGTGGTCAGGCCCCAGGACGGGACCTTCGCGACGGCCTCGATGACCATCGCGATGACCGTCATCACGACGATCGAGATCAGGATCGCGCCCGGCACCTTGCGGATGATCAGTACGAGGGTGAGCAGCGCGCCGAGCACGAAGACCAGGACCGGCCAGCCGACGAGGTGGCCGCCGGCGCCCAGGGTCAGCGGGACGGTGGTGTTCGCGGCGTCCGGGATGCGGGAGACGAAGCCGGAGTCGACCAGGCCGATCAGCATGATGAACAGGCCGATGCCGATCGCGATGCCCTTGCGCAGACTGCGCGGCACCGCGCTCATCACCCTCTCCCGCAGGCCCGTCGCGACCAGCAGCATCACCACGAAGCCGGCGAGGACGACCATGCCCATCGCGTCCGGCCAGCTCATCTTGGGCGCGAGTTGCAGCGCGACGACCGTGTTCACGCCGAGGCCGGCCGCGAGCGCGATGGGGACGTTGCCGATGACGCCCATGAGCAGGGTGGAGAAGGCCGCGGTCAGCACGGTGGCGGTGACCAGCTGACCGGGGTCGAGCTGGTTGCCGTACATGTCCTTCGCGCTGCCGAGGATGATCGGGTTCAGCACGATGATGTACGCCATCGCGAAGAAGGTGGCGAAGCCGCCGCGGATCTCGCGCGGCAGGGACGAGCCCCGCTCGGAGATGCGGAAGTACCGGTCGAGGTTGCCGAGCGGGCCCTTCGGCTGGTGCTGGGGAGCGGCAGTGGATGCCGAGGGGGTCATGCGGTCCTCTTCGGGGTCTTCGGCCTTCAGGGGGCGACTTTTGTATATTCGTACGACTGAAACCAGCCAGTAGCAATCCGTTTCAGTATGAACATATGAAGCAGGGGAATGCTATCTCCGCGCGTAGACCGCCGGTGTCGCCGTACTTCCGGCTCCCCGTGTTCCGGGAAGCGGCGCCCCTGGTCGGAGCCGTGTGCGGGGCCGTGTACGGGGCCGTCCGGGACCCGGCGGGCGGCAGGTCCCCGCCGCCTACACTGATCACATGGCGAAGTGGACCCCCCGGCACGAGGCACCCGAGCCCCTTGAAGGGCCCGTCGTCGCCACCATCACCCTCGGGACGATCATCTGGTTCGCCCTCTTCCTGGTGCAGATCCCCTTCTACAGCTGGTTCGCCGACCGCGATCTGATGTGGTGGGTGTGGACCTGCCTCGCCGGCGGCGGACTCGGGCTCATCGGCATCTGGTACGTCCGCAAGCGGGACGCGGCCATCCAGCGCGCCGAGGCGGCGCGGAACGCGGCGGACGGCACCGACGCCGGCGCCACCGGCACCTGAACCGGCACCGGCACCGGCACCGGCACCGGCACTGCGGGCGGCGCGACCGATACCGACGGCTCGTAGTGCCACGGGACGATTCGGGTCCTCCCACGGTCTGATCATTCGCACCTCCGAAGGGTGCCGGCCGCGCCCCGGCCGTACCGTACGGAACATGACCCAGTCGGCGAGGATGGACACGGACGGCCCCGACGGCTCCCACGGCGCCGTGCCACGACGACCAGGCGCGGGTACGGGACCGGCGACGGGGTCGGATGCGGGATCGGCGCCGGGGTCAGGACCGGCGCCGCGGCCCGACACCGCCGGCGCACGGCGGCCCGCCATCGACGCGGGCGCCGAGCTCGACCCCGTACACCCCGTTCCACCGCCCGCGCCCGCCCCGGCCGTCGGCCTCACCTCCGCCGAAGTCGCCGAACGCGTCGCGCGCGGCGAGGTCAACGACGTACCCGTCCGCTCGTCCCGCTCCACCGCCGACATCATCCGCGGCAACGTCTTCACCCGCTTCAACGCGATCATCGGCGTGCTGTGGGTCATCATGCTGATCGTCGCACCGATCCAGGACAGCCTCTTCGGTTTCGTCATCATCGCCAACACCGGCATCGGCATCATCCAGGAACTGCGCGCGAAGAAGACCCTCGACGGGCTCGCGGTCATCGGCGAGGCGAAGCCGACCGTACGCCGCGACGGACGGCCCACCGCGATCTCCACCTCCGAGATCGTCCTCGGCGACCTCGTCGAACTCGGCCCCGGAGACAAGGTCGTCGTCGACGGCCGGGTCGTCGCGGCCGACAGCCTGGAAGTCGACGAGTCCCTGCTCACCGGCGAGGCCGACCCCGTCCTCAAGCGCCCCGGCGACCAGGTCATGTCCGGCAGCTTCGTCGTCGCCGGCGGCGGCGCCTTCACCGCCACCAAGGTCGGCCGGGAGGCGTACGCGGCCCAGCTCGCCGAGGAGGCGTCCCGCTTCACCCTCGTCCACTCCGAGCTGCGCAGCGGCATCAGCACCATCCTCAAGTACGTCACCTGGATGATGGTCCCGACCGCGATCGGCCTGATCGTCAGCCAACTCGTCGTCAAGGACGCCGATCTGAAGGACTCCATCGCCCGGACCGTCGGCGGCATCGTGCCGATGATCCCCGAGGGCCTGGTCCTGCTGACCTCCGTCGCCTTCGCGATCGGCGTGATCCGGCTGGGCCGCAAGCAGTGCCTGGTGCAGGAGCTGCCCGCGATCGAGGGCCTGGCCCGGGTCGACGTCGTCTGCCTCGACAAGACCGGCACGCTCACCGAGGGCGGCATGGACGTGACGGAGGTACGGCCGCTGGGCGGTGCGGACGACGCGTACGTACGCCGCGTCCTCGGCGCGCTCGGCGCGTCCGACCCGCGCCCCAACGCCTCCCTGAAGGCCATCGTCGAAGCGCACCCCGCGCCTGACGGGCCCGGGCGCTGGCGGACCCTGGAGGCGCTGCCGTTCTCCTCCGCCCGCAAGTACAGCGGCGCGCGCTTCGAGGAGGACGGCGCGGGCCGCACCACCACCTGGCTGCTGGGTGCCCCCGACGTCCTGCTGCCCGCGGACGACCCGGCGCTCACCGAGATCGAGCACCTCAACGAGCAGGGGCTACGGGTCCTGCTGCTGGCCAGCGCCGACGCCCTGGAGGACGCCGACGGCGCCCGGGCGACCGCGCTCGTCGTCCTGGAACAGCGGCTGCGGCCCGACGCCTCCGAAACGCTCGCGTACTTCGCGGACCAGGACGTCGCCGCGAAGGTGATCTCCGGCGACAACGCGGTCTCCGTCGGCGCGGTCGCCGCGAAGCTCGGCCTGCCCGGCGCGGAGCACACGGTCGACGCGCGCACCCTGCCCGGCGACCGCGACGAGATGGCGCAGGCGCTCGACGACGGCGCGGTCTTCGGGCGCGTCACCCCGCAGCAGAAGCGGGACATGGTCGGCGCGCTCCAGTCCCGCGGGCACACCGTCGCCATGACCGGCGACGGCGTCAACGACGTCCTCGCCCTCAAGGACGCGGACATCGGCGTCTCCATGGGCTCCGGCTCGGAGGCGACCCGCGCGGTCGCCCAGATCGTGCTGCTGAACAACAGCTTCGCGACGCTCCCGTCGGTCGTCGCGGAGGGCCGCCGGGTGATCGGCAACATCACGCGGGTGGCGACCCTCTTCCTCACGAAGACGGTCTACTCGGTGCTGCTGGCGATCCTCGTCGTCGTCAGCCAGATCGAGTACCCCTTCCTGCCGCGGCACCTGACGCTGCTGGCGACGCTGACGATCGGGGTGCCGGCGTTCTTCCTGGCGCTGGCCCCCAACAAGGAGAGGGCGAAGCCGCACTTCGTGCAGCGGGTGATGCGGTACGCGATCCCGTCGGGCGTCATCGCGGCGGCGGCCACCTTCACCACGTACCTGCTGGCCCGCTCGTACTACACCGGCCCCGACGCGCTGGACGCGGAGACCAGCGCGGCGACGCTGACGCTGTTCCTCGTCGCCCTGTGGGTCCTCGCGATCATCGCGCGCCCGTACACGTGGTGGCGCCTGCTGCTGGTGGCCACGATGGGCGCGGGCTTCCTGATCGTGCTCGCCGTGCCGTGGCTCCAGGAGTTCTTCGCGCTGAAGCTGGTCGGCACGACGATGCCGTGGACGGCGGTGGGCATCGCGGTGGCGGCGTCCGCGCTGCTGGAGCTGGCGTGGCGGGTGGTCGACCACCGCGGTGCCGCTGCGGCGGGCGAAGCGACGACCACCTGACGCCCCGGCGACGCGCCTCGCCTTCTGCGATGCGATGTACCGGGGCCGCTGCGGTGCGTTGCTGTCTGCGGACCGCGGACCGCGGACCGCGGACCGCGGTGCGCTGATCGCGCCCTTCCGCCCCCTGCGTCCGCAGAGGCCGACGCACCCGCGGGGAACCGGCGGTGAGGTCCCGGAGGAAGGCGCAGCGCGATGACGCGTCACCGGGCCGTGGGGGCGGCCGGCGTGCGTCAGAATGCTCGGGCAGGACGACGAGCACCCCCGGGGGACGCATTGACCGACGGGACGATCACCGCGTGGATCGCCGCAGGCGCGGCCCTCGCCGGCGCCATCGCGGGGGGCGCCGTGACCGGATGGTTCGCCCTCGCCGCGGCCAAGCGGCAGGCGGACGCCGCGTGGGCCGCGGGGCAGCGGCAGGCGGACGCCGCGTGGGACGCCGGCCGGCGGCAGGCGGACGCCGCGTGGGACGCCGGCCGGCTGCAAGCGGAAGCACAGCTCAGGGTCGCCACCGAGACCCTCGACGCCCAGGTGACGGCGGCGCAGCGGACGGTGCGCCGGGCCGCCTACGTGACCTTCCTCGCCGGCACCGACCTGGCCCACCAACGCCGCCAGCAGTGGCTGGATTCGGCCGGTTCGACGAGTGCGGGCGCGCACCGGGACGCGTACCGCGCCGCGCTCCCCGCCGTCCGGGAAGCCCTCAACGTCGTCCGGTTGGAAGGCCCGGACGCCGTCACCGCCGCCGCCGAAGCCCTGGAGCGGGCCCTCGCGGAGGCGGTGCCGCCGGACCGGCACGGACCCGCGCACCGGGCGTTCCTGGACGCGGCGCGAACCGCCTTGTCCCCGCCGCCCCCTGTGGCACCCTGAGGCCGTGAAACCGCTTGAGGTGTCCTACGAGCACGTGTCGGACGGGACGACCGTCGTGAGCGTCGAGGGGGAGGCCAGCGTGTACACCGCGCCGTGGCTCCGTGCGGCGCTGAACGACCTCATCCACCAGGGGCACGTCCGACTGGTCGTCGACCTGGGCAAGGTGGACTTCCTGGACAGCACCGGCCTCGGCGTCATCCTCCGCGGTGTGAAGCACTGCCGGGCTCAGGGAGGTGCGTTGGTGGTGGTGATCACCGAGGCCCGGGTGGGGAAGATCCTGCGGACCACGGGCCTGATCAAGGTCATCCCCGAGTTCACCACCGTCGCCCGGGCGATCGAGGCGCTGGCGCGCGTGAAGCGCCCGGTGGAACCGACGTGACCGCCCAGCCCCCGCCCCAGGGCCCGGCTCCGGACGACGACGCCGCGCCCGTTTCGTACGAGCACCTCTCCGAGCGCGTCACCGTCGTCCGGATCGGCGCCGACCCGACCGACGACGGCTTCGACGTGTACACCGCGCGCCCGGTGCGCGCCGTCGTGGCCGATCTGCTCGGCCAGGGCAGGAACCTGCTGGTCTTCGACCTGACCGGACTGGCGATCGTCGACTCGACGGGGCTGGTCACCCTCGTCCGCGTGAGCCGGCTCCTGCGCGCGCACGGCGGCGAGCTGGTCGTGGTCGTGACGGACAAGAGGACCCTGTCGATCTTCCGCATCGACGGCCGTACGAGGGGCCTCACCCTGTGCGCCGGCGTCGAGCGGGCCGTCGAACTCCTGGAGCGGCGGGGCGCGGAGCGTTCCGCACGGATCGTCACCCCGCCGGCGGGATAGGCTCGGCCGCGCGGACGGACCACCGCTCAGGGAGGCGACGGATGCCGAGCGGCGAGGACTCCGCCCCGGGGGCGGCAGCCGCGGACGGTACGGCCCGATCCGACCTTCCCGTACCGCCTCTGACGCCCCCTCGACTGCCCCCGGGCGCGCTGCGCACGCTGAAGCGCCGTCTGCACGCCCTCTACCGGGCCGCCGGTACGCCCCCGACCGCCCGACTCGTCGCGCTGGCGGCCTCGCACCCGTCGGGCGACGGCATCACCGAAGCCGCCGTCACGCGGACGTTGGGCTCGACGGACCACGGCTCGCTCCGGGACGCCGTGGCGCTGGCGGCGGCCCTGGCCGGGCAGGCGGGCGGCGACCGGGCCGCGGTCGCGGCGGAGGTGCAGGCGCTGTGGCTGACGGCGGAACAGGCGCGTACGCCTCCGGTGCGGACCGCGGCCGAGTGGGACGCCGTCGCGCTGGGGGTCCACCCCGCCCCCGGCCCCGACGCCACGTCCCGCCCGTCGCTGACGGAGTACGTCGAGCGCCCGCACGACGGGACGCTGCGCCAGCGCCTCGCCCACGCGGCGACGGCCCACGGCTCGGTGTTCGTGCTGCTGGTGGGCCGTTCCGCCACGGGCAAGACGCGGGCGGCGTACGAAGCGGTACGGGCGACGGTGCCCGACTGGCCCGTACTGTTCCCCACCGACGCCGACCAGTTGACCGGCTGGATCGACGAGGACGGCATCGACCCCCGGACCGTGCTGTGGCTCAACGAGACGCAGCGGTACGTGAGCGGTGCGGCCGGCGAGAGGGCGGCCCGCGCGCTGAACGACCTGCTGGACCGGGTCGCGCCGCTGGTCGTCGTGGGCACGACGTGGCCCGAGCACGTGCGCCGGCTGACCGGCGGCGGCCGGGGCGACGGTCAGGAGACGTTCCATGCCCGCTCGTTGATCGTCGGCCGGCACGCCGCGGTCGGCGTGCCGGACACGCTGTCGGCGGACCTCCCCGAAACGGTGCGGGCCGCCGCCCGTGACCCGCGGCTCGGCGCCGCGGTGCGCGCGGCGGGCGCGGGGCAGCGGGTCCTCCAGCACCTCACCGTGGGGCCGGAGTTGGTGCGCCGGTGGGAGGACGGCCCGGACCACTGGTTCACGGCCGCCGAACACGCCGTCCTCACCGCCGCCGTCGAGGCCCGGCGCCTGGGGCACACCAGCGCGGTCACCCCGCACCTGCTGATGCACGCGGCAGCCGCCTTCATGGACTCCACCGCGCGGGCCACCGCCGGCGACGACTGGTTCGAGACCGCGATCGAGGCGCTGACGTCCACGGCCGACGGCCCCGGCGCCCTGGTCGCGGACCGCCACGAGCCGGGCGTCGGCAAGGCCGACGGCTACCGCCCCGACGACTACCTCGAACAGCACGTGCGCCGGGCGCGGGCCCACCTGGCGCCCCCGGCCGGCTTCTGGGAGGCCGGGCAGTGGGCCCGGACCGGTGACGACGCCTACGCCCTGGGACGGGCCGCCGCGGAACGACGCCGCTACGCCGCCGCCGGCGCCCTGTACGAACGGGCCGTCGAGCTGGGCAGCGAGTTGGCCCGCGCCGCGTGGGCCGTGCTGAGGGAGACGACCGACGGCCCGGCGGCGGCCGAGACCACCGCCGGATCCTCCGCCCCGGCCTGGTCGGCCCTCGCCGTCGCGCGGGAGGAGGCGGACGCCCCCGGCGCCTGCGCCGCCTACCGCCGGGCGGCCGAACTGGGCGACGCCTGGGCCTGGGCCGCCCTGGCCCGCCGCCGGGACGAGGACGGCGACCGTGCGGCGGCCGATGCCGTCGCCGACGAAGCGCTCGCGGCCGGACACCCGCTGGTGTGGCGGGCCTTGGGCCGCATGCGTACGGCGGACCCGGCCGCCGCGGCCGAGGCGTACGCCCGGGCCGTCGCCGCCGGCGACGACTGGGCCCACCTGGGCCTCGCCCGGCTCGCGGAACGCACCGGCGACCACCCCGCCGCGATCGCCCACGCCACCCGCGCGGCGGCCTCGGGAGTCGTGGCCGCCTGGGCCGAACTGGTGCGCCTGCACTGGGCCGGCGGCGACGGGGACGCGGCCCGGGGCGCCGCGACCAGCGGGGCGCAGGCCGGCGCCGCCGAGGGCTGGGCGGTGCTGGCCGGCCTGCGCGCCAGGGCCGGCGACCCGTCCGGAGCGGCTGCCGCCCACCGCGAAGCCGCGAAGCTCGGCGTCACCGCGGCGTGGCGGGAACTCGCCCTGCTGGCCGACGCGGACGGCGACACCGCCGCTGCGGAAGAGGCCGCCGCCCTGGCCGCCCGCGCCGGCGACGCGGAGGGCTGGACCGCCCTGGCGGCGGCCCGCTGGTCCCGCGGTGACGCCGCCGGCGCGGAACGCGCCGCGGCGGAGGCCGCCCGCACGGGCGACGTCGAGGCGTGGACCGCGCTGTCCAGGGCCCGGGAAGCGGCCGGCGACCCCGCGGGCGCGGAGCGCGCCGCCGACTCCGCCGCCGACCACGGCTCCCCGGCGGCCTGGTCCGCCCTGGCCCGCATCCGCGAGCGCGCCGGCGACCGCGACGGGTCCCGACGAGCCGTGTCCCGGGCCGTCTCCCTCGGTGCGCTGGACGCCTGGACCGCACTGGGCCGCGTACGCGAAGCCCTCGGCGACACCCCGGCAGCCGAACGCGCCTACCACCGCGCCGCCACCACCGGCGACCCGGACGCCCACGCCCTGCTCGGCGCCCTGTACCAAGCAGCCGCGCGCCTCCCCGAGGCGCGATCCGCCTACCACATGGCCATCAACGCGGGCCTTCCCGACGCCTGGGGCGCCCTCCTCTCCGTGCTCACCCCTCGCCCCCACGCCGCGGCAAGCCTCCGCACGACGGGCCTCCCCCCGTAGGCCCGATCTGCTTCGACGACTGCCCCCCAGACGAGGCGGACGAGGTGTTCGAGGCGGTGGAGCGTTCCTTGTCCTGGCCGAACTGCGGTCGCCCCCGACGAGATGCGTCGGTTTCGGGCCGGGCCACGCAGCGCACCGGTGCCTGAACGTGATCGTCAGCCGACGCGACGGCCACCCCGCGCACGGCACCGCCCTTCGGGCGGCTGGCGCCACATTCCGGACACGTCCCAGGAAGGGCGTGAGTGCCTGCCTTCGACGACACCGAAACGCGCCATGGAAATCAGCTCGATCGAGAATCTAGCCGGTATGACCAATTCCCATACCCAGTGCTAGACAGTGATATCGGACTCCCCGTACCGTCCATCTCGCGTCGCCGGAATATCTGACCTCCATTCAGGCGGCGAGGAAGAAAGTCGAACCATCCGTGCCCTGCTGCATCCAGGGGTGCGAAGCAGTTGATGGGGGATGGGTACGGCGGCTCCATTCCGCCATGCCCAGCTCCCCTCGCGAACAGAGCTGTAGAACCTTTTTGACAATGCGTCAGTAAGGCTGAAGCGCGCCGTCGCGCAGTGCGGGTCCTCCCGCGCCGCCCGACGGCACATCGACCAGCGAGGGAAAGGTAACTCCGATGAAGTCGAAGAGAACCGCCATGGCCAGCGTGATCGCCGGGGCCTGTCTGACGGGCGCCCTGGCCATGACCGGCGCGACGCCGGCGAGCGCCGCGCCCGCAGCGCCCGCCGACTGGCGTGACTGTCCCGCCAACTCCGTGTGCGTGTGGGACCACAGCAACTACACCGGCGCGTTCCTGGCCGGCGGCGTGAACGTCTCCAACGTGGGGCCGACGCTGAACGACCGCACGACCTCCTTGTGGAACCGCAGCGGGTCTCGGATCTGCTTCTACCAGCACTCGAACTACGGCGGGGAGGTCCTCGCGAGCGTGGCCCCCGGTGAGTCCCGTCCCAACATCGGATCGCACGCCAACGACCGCATCTCGTCCTGGGGAACCTGCTGACCATCGGTTAGCCGGGTGACCTGATCACCACCCGTCACACCGCGCGGGGCGCCGCCCGCACCACGGCGACGCCAGCAACCCCGGATGGAAGGCCGCGGCGGCCACGCCAGGACCGCCGCGGCCTTTCGCGTGCCCGCAGGTGCACGACCCGGGGGCCGCGCGCCCCACCCCGCTGGTGGTCCCTGCACGTACCGGCGATTCATCCGGTTTCCCGGAGCTGGCCGGAATGAAGAGAACGGTGACGATAAACAAGACAGGGAACACGCGCCGGTGCGCGAGGTGAATGAAGGTGGAGTCTCGGGCGCGGTGAATGCCACCGTGATCCGGTCGAAAGCAACTCTGTCATGGACCCGTTACGGTGCCCGAAAAAGCATCGAAGCCCCGAAGGAATTTCCCCTGGAAGCCCCCTGTGTGCCCTAAAGGGCACAGGGAGAGGGATGGTGCGAACGGCCCCGCCGGACCGCGGTCCCCCATGAATTCTGCCCCGGGGCTAAGGAAGGTCCTAACCCCGCGAGCCCGTCGGCTGTCGCGGCACTCCCGCTCCCAGCCTCATCAACCCCAAATCATCGCCCCAGTCGTCCAGCACCGGGCCGTGCCCCCACCCGCGCGCCTGCGGCTCCAACTCCGTGAACAGGCGGCGGATCGCCGTGGGGGCCGACGGGGTCAGGACCTCCGCCAGCAGGGGGACCAGGTGGTCGTGGGACCACTCCGGGCGGCTCAGCGGATGGTGGCGCAGTTCCCAGGAGAGGTACTTGTTGTAAGGGCGCACCCGGTTGTGGAGGGCGAAGACGTACGTCAGGAAGTACGGGACCGCCTCCGCCGCGTCCAGGCCCGCCGCCAGCACCTGGCCGTCCCGCGCGCTCTTCACGCAGCGGTACGCGCTGTTCAGGAACGCGTCCAGGAAGCCGGGCGCCAGCGTCGCCGCCTCCTCGCGGGTCAGGGCGCCCTTCGCCGTGACCAGTTCGCCGATGAGGCCGTCCGCGGTGTCCTTCTCGACCTTGGCGTGGGCGAAGGCGTAACGGTTCCACTCGGTGCCCGAGCCGGACAGCGCGTGCGTGCGGAACTCGGCGAGCGGCAGGACCATCACGTCCAGCAGGGCGTCCCGGCGGGCCAGCGCCGGCAGCGGGCCGCCGTCCTCGACGACGAGGTACACGTCGTAGTCGGAGCGTGCGGTCGCGACACCGTCACGGGCCCGGGAGCCGCTGAGCACGAGCCCGAGGACCCGGCGGTCCCGACGCACCCGGTTCAGCAGTGCGGCGTACTCCTCTGCGGCGGAGGTTGTAGGAGTCACCGGGCCAGCCCATCACGGCCCGCCGCCCGATCCAACCCGTTTTCACCCACCAAACATGCGCAGGATTCCGCGCGGGAGTCCGCACGGCCACCCGCACGCGCTCCCGCACGGGCCGACGGACGAGCCGTCGCACGCGCACCCCGCGCCCACCTCACCGGCCGGGGTCGAACCACCGGTCCCGGGCCAGTTCCTCCGTCCGCGACGGGTCCTCCAACAGCGCGGCCACCTCGAAGCGCCGCGGCCACTGGCCCGCCGCCCACGCCAGCCCCGCCGCGACGCCCTCGACCGTCGCCGCGTGCACCACCCCGTCGGCCGTACGCCGCCAGTCCAGCTCGACGCCGCCGGCGACCAGCTCCTCGTGTTCGACGTACGCGTCCGGGGTCGCCGGGCCCAGCAGGACCCGCACCGACTCGGGGACCTCGTGCTCCTCGCCCGCCGACGTCACCTCCGCGGTGACCGCCTCGCTCAGCCGGCGCACCTGGAACAGCTCCGCCAGGTCCGCCGCGCGCTCGGGGGAGACCGGCAGCAGCGGCAGGCCGCCCGAGAGCGGGATCAGGTCGGGCGCGTCGGCCACCACCGCTTCGGCGGCGTCCACGACCCGCACCTCGCCGTCCACGACGGCCCGCACCGCGTCGGGGAGGGTGACCTGCTCCGGGTCGAGGTCCGCGAGCGCCGTGTAGAGGCCGTGCAACTGCGCGGGCCGCACCGGGCGCTCCTCGTCCGCGAGCCGCCCCAGCAGCTCCGCCGCGCCGCCCGGCTCGTCGAGCAGCGCGCCGACCGAGGTGCGCACCCCGAGCGCCCGCAGCACCTGCGCGTCGTCGAAGCCGGAGGCGTCCACGGACTCGTACAACCCGTCCAGCAGCGGATCCCCGCCCATCGCCCGCAGCCCCGCGGGGCGCCGGCCGTCGAGCACGGGGTGGTCGCGCAGCCACCACGCGGTGTACGGCCGCACGGTCTGCGTGGTGCCGTCCGGCAGCAGCACGCGCACGGGCTGGGTGAGCGCGTCCCGCAGCGGCGGCTGGGCGAGCAGCGCCAGCGCCTGCGGCCAACGGTCGTCGTCGACCAGGTCCAGGTCCCGTACGGCCACCAGTTCGGTCGCCACCGGCGGCACCGGTACCTCCGGCAGCCGGTCCAGCACGTCCTCGCACCACACGTCGACCGCGTCCAGCAGGCCCGGGTCGTCCGGCTCCGCGTAGTCGCCGTCGCGCGGCTCCAGCTCGTCCGGGTCGAGGACGACGTCCGTGGCGCGGACGAGGGTGAAGTTCGCCAGCACCCCGCAGGCGGCGAGCGCCGGCCCGCCCCAGCGCTCGGCCAGCTCGGCGTCGCAGAACGCCAGGTCGCCCTCGCGCATCACCGCGGCGAACGGGCTGCCCGGCAGCACCAGCTCGCCCGCCGGCGACAGCTCGCCGTCCTCGTCGGGCAGTGCCAGCGCCCCCAGCCACGGCTCGTCGCCCGGCTCCAACTCGGCTTCGCGCACCAGTGCGAGCACGGTGTCCGCCAGCTCCTCCGCGTCCAGCGCCGCGGGCGCGTCCTCGTCCCAGATCTCGCCCGCCTCCAGCGAACCGGCGACGGCGGTGCGCACCTGCGGGGTCGTCAGCACCGCGCGGGCCGTCGCGGGCAGCGCGCCCAGCTTCTCCAGCAGGGGGTGGGCGGCGCCCTCGTGGGCGACCTTCAGACCGAGCCGGGCGAGCTGGGTGTGGTCCTCGGCGCTGCCGTCCGGCAGCGGCAGCAGGATCTGCCGCGGCCCGATCACGGTGCGGCCGTCCGCGAGCGGCACCGGGAGCCCGGTGAGCCGGTCCGGGTCGACGCCGGCGAGGCTGTCGTACAGCCGCCACCACCAGCCCGGCTCGCGCTCCAGCCCGGCCAGCCGGTCGACCGCCTCGGTCAGCGGGACCCGGGCGACGCCGAGGGTGCGCAGCTCGGTGCGGCGCTCCAGCCCGGCGGGCAGCAGCGTCGGCAGCACCTCCGCCAACACCCGTACGGTCTCCTGGCCCGCGCCCTCCAACACCTCGGCCTCGATCGGCCGCAGCGCGCCCGACCGCTCGGCGGCCGGCAGCCCGGTGTCCTCCTCGGCGCCCGTCCTCGGCGCGGCGGGCTCCAGGAACGCGGTGCGCGGCAGCCGCCGCAGGATCGCGGCGCGCAGCGCCCCGTCCAACTCGCCCTTGCCGAGCGGGCCCGGCACCAGGTCGACCGTGCCCGTGGACAGCGGCTCCCAGCCGCCGAGCAGCGCGGCGTACGCATCGGCGGCGCGCTCCACCAGGAAGTCGGTGAGCGGCCCGGGCGCGGGGTGCCGACGGGTGGTGTCCAGCGGCAGCGACGCGATCAGCAGCGCCGGTACGCCCAACGGCTCGTCCGTCGGCGTCGGCGCGTGCACCACGGGCGCGGTCGCGGGCCGCTCCGGCGCGCCCTCGCCGTCACCGCTGCCGACGGGGACCGCCCACGTCACGCTCCAGTACGGCCGCAGCCGCTCCTCGATCGGACGGTCCTTCAGCAGCGCGGCGTCCAGCGCGCCGCCGTCGCTGACGGTGCGCCAGCGGCGGGTGCCGTGCGCGCTGTCCAGGACGCGCACGTACGGGCCGTCCGTCTCGCGCCGCAGGGTCCGTACGCCGTCGGGCGTGTCCACGACGACCTCGGCGAGGCCGGGGAGCGTGAGGAGGAGGGCGTCGTCGATCGAGCGCAGCAGGTGCTCGACGAGGTCGACGGCGGCGCCGTCGCGCAGCGGCAGCACCACGACGGTGTCGTACCCGTCGGGCGCGGTGCCCTCGGCGGGGAGCGGGAGGCGGAGCGTGGGCACGTGGCCGTCGCGCCGCCGCAGCTCCTCGGCGAGGCCGGTGCCGTCGCCCGGCCGCGCGACCTCCTGCGCGAGGGCGCGCGCCTCCGCGAGGGACCAGCGGACGGCGCCGTGCCGCCCGACGACCGCGGGCTCGTCACTGACCGCGAGCACCGCGGCGAACCCGACGCCGAACCGGCCGACGCCGTGGTCGTCGCGCTTCGCCGAGGCGCGCAGGGTGCTCAGGGACTCGACGCCGGTCGCGTCGAGCGGGGCGCCGGTGTTCGCGACGGCGAGGGTGTTCTCACGGAGCGTCAGCCGCAGCCGGCCGGGGGAGCCGGCGCGGGCGGCGGCGTCCGCGGCGTTCTGCGCCAGCTCGACGACGAGGCGGTCGCGGTAGCCGCCGAGGACGAGGTCCTCCTCGGCGTTGGCGTCTTCCCGGAACCGCGCGGGGCTCGCCGCCCAGGCGTCCAACACTCCCCGCCGCAGTCGTGCGGTGCCGAACGGATCGGCGGCTTCGGAGGGACTGACGACGCTCACGGTGTGGCTCCGCTCTGTCTGTTCTGCTCTTCGCTGTCACCTGCGCGCCGAAGGTACCGCGTGCGCCCGACACGCCTCGGCGCCGCGGTGCGCTTACGCTGCGCTGTGCGGAGACGGGGCGTGGCGCCGAGCCCCTGCGAGTCCGTTGGCCCGGTGTGACCCGCCTGCGGCTGCTCGCGCAGTTTCTCCCCCTGTGCCCTGCGGGCACGGGAGGACCCCCACCCTGATCCAGCCTGATCCGTAAGACAGGCCCTAAATGCCTCGCCCTGCGGGCGTGGGCGGGCCCGACGGGGCCAGTTGGGGGTTGGGTGCTGTGGAGGGCGAGTGAGCCGAAGGGGTGCGCGGGCGAGTAAGGGAGAACACGCGCAGGCCGTATGGGGGTACCTCCACGCCTTCTGGGCGTAGGGGGAGAACGGCTGAGCATGATCGACCGTCGAGCCTTCCCCCTACGCCCGGTGGGCGTGGGGGGACCCCCACAAGCACCCCGGAGGCGAACCGAGCCACAAAAATTACGAGTGGCCCAGGTCCTCGTCGAGGGGGAAGGCGTCCGCGGCCATGGAGTCCAGCACCGGCGGCGCCGGCTGCGGCGTCTTCGGCATCACCGCTGCCTCCGAATGCCCACCGCACCCGTACGACAGCGACACCACGTGCCCGTCCGCCGGCGAGAACTCGTTCGCGCAGATGCCGAACGCCTGCGACAGGGACCCCGCGATCGGCACCAGGAACCCGCAGGTCACGCAGGATGCCGGCGCGGCCTGCGCCATCGGGGTCTTCGCGCCGAAGGACTCGTCCCAGCGGTCCGCCGCGGTGTGCAGGCCGTACCGGGACAGCACCCGGGCCCGGCGCATCCCGAGCTCCTCCGCGAGGGACGCGAGATCGCCGCGGCCGTTGGGGAAGGTGTCCGCGGGGCGCCGGTCGGTCAGCTCCGCGTCCTCCTGCTCGACGCGTTCCGCGAGGTCGTGCGTCGTACCGGCGAGCGCGGAGTTCGGCGGTGGGACGTCCTCGCCGGAGTAGCCGGGCTCCAGCCGCAGGTCCTCCGCCTCCGTCGGCAGCAGGTCCCCCGGCCCCAGGTCCCCGGGGCGCAGGCGCTCGCTCCACGGCACCCACTCGGGTGCCAGCAGCGCGTCGGGGCCGGGCAGCAGGACGGACTCGTCGAGGGTGACCACCTTCGCGCGCGAGGCGCGGGCCACGGTCACCGCCCAGCGCCAGCCGCGGTACCCGGGCTCCTTGCACTCGAAGAAGTGCGTGACGACCCGGTCCCCCTCGGAGACGAGGGAGACGTGCTCGCCCACCACACCTGGCGCCGCGACCTCCTCCGCGGCTGCCCTGGCGAGGTCTACCGCCTCGGCGCACAGGCGGTCGGGGGTACGGCTTCGCGTCGTCGCAGCACTCACAGGTCTCGCTTCTCTCCTACGCCGTCTCACGGGTGCCGCCGACCGACCGATGCGTGGGGTACGGGCCGCGGGCGGAGCGGACCAGGGGGCCGCATCGACGTCCGCGCCCGGACCGGTCGTCCCGGGCACACCTCTGTGTCATCCATTCTGCGGGATGGCGAAGAGGCGCGCGGCCGAGAACATTCGCCGGTGGCGCGCTACGCACGCTACCTCCTTCGCAGCGCCCCGCCCACCTGCGCGCCCCAACCTGGAGCTAACAACCCCGCATCACCCGTCGCCGCGCCGGTCCTTCGGGCAGTATGGCGGGGTGGCCGCAGCCAGTTCGTCGGACGACGGGTCCGGGGCGCTCACCCGAGCGTGCCGGGCGGTGGCGCGCGCACTGCACCTGCCGTTCAGCGGGACGGCGCGGTCCATCCGCAAGGCCACGCACGCGCAGGGTGCCGGCGAGTCGGGGCTCGGCCGGCTGATCGAGCTGCACGCGGTGAACGGCGCGGGTGACGTCATGGTCACCGTCGCCCTCGCGTCGACGGTCTTCTTCTCCGTACCGACGGACGAGGCGCGCGGCCGGGTCACCCTCTACCTGGCGATCACCCTGGCGCCGTTCGCGTTGCTCGCGCCGGTGATCGGCCCGCTGCTGGACCGGATCCCGCACGGCCGGCGGGCGGCGATGGCGACGGCGATGCTGGCCCGGGCGATCCTGGCGCTGGTGCTGTCGATGTCGGTGGTGACGGGGGCGCTGGAGCTGTACCCGGCCGCGCTGGGGGTGCTCGTGGCCTCCAAGGCGTACGGCGTGGTCCGCAGCGCGGTCGTCCCGCGACTGCTGCCGCCCCGGTTCTCCCTGGTGCGGGCGAACTCGCGGGTCACGCTCGCCGGCCTGCTGGCGACCGGCGTCGCCGCGCCCGTCGCGGCGGGGCTGCACCAGATCGGCCCGGCGTGGACGCTGTACGGGGCGTGCGCGCTGTTCCTGCTGGGGACGTTCTGGGCGCTGCGGCTGCCGCCGAAGGTGGACTCCGCGAAGGGCGAGACGAACGTGCGGGTGCTCACCCACGGCGGGAAGCGGCCCAGCCTGCGCACGGTCGGCCCGTCGGTGATCCACGGCCTCCAGGCGAACGCGGCGCTGCGCTGCCTCTCCGGCTTCCTCATCTTCTTCCTGGCCTTCCTGCTGCGGGAGCATCCGCTGGCGGGCCAGAGCGCGGCGGTGTCGATGGCGATCGTGGGCGTGGCGGCGGGCGTGGGCAACGCGCTGGGGACCGTGGTGGGGGCGTGGCTGAAGGCGCGCGGCCCGGAGACGATCATCGCGACGGTGCTGGGGGTCGTCCTGACGGCCGCGGTGCTGGCGGCGGTGTTCTTCGGCGCGGGCATGGTCGCCGTGCTGGCGGCGACGGCGGGCCTGTGCCAGGCGCTGGCGAAGCTCTCCCTGGACGCGCTGATCCAGCGGGACGTCCCGGAGGAGGTCCGGACGTCGGCGTTCGCCCGCTCGGAGACGTTGCTCCAGATGGCGTGGGTGCTGGGCGGTGCGGTGGGGATACTGCTCCCGCTGAACGGGGTCCTGGGCATGTCCGTGGCGGCGTCCATCGTCTGCGCGGGCTCCCTGGCCTCCACCCGCGGCCTCCTCACAGCAGCCCGCCACCCTCACCCCCACCCCCGGGTGGCGTGATTTTTCTTGTGGCTCGGTTCGCCTCCGGGGCGCTTGTGGGGGTCCCCCCACGCCCTCTGGGCGTAGGTGGGGGTGCCCCCGTGTCCGCGGGGCACAGGGGGAGGAACTGCGCGACAAGCCCGCTACCGGGGCGCGCGGGACAGCGTGGCAGAGGGCAGCGCACCGTGCGCCACGGACGCGCACTCCGCCCCCCGCCCGGAGGGCCGCCGTGGCGACGCGGAGCGACGCGCGGGGGCCCCGGCGCAGGCCGGGGGACACGGGAAGATAGCCTTCCCGCATGACCGTTGCGTTCTTGTCCGGCAAGCGTCGCCGGGCCGTTGCCAGCATCGGCGCCGTCAGCGCCGGGCTCCTCGTCCTCTCCGCCTGCGAAAAGCCGACGCCGGTCGCGACCGTCACGGTCGGGACGGAGTCCGTCACCTCGGAGGCCGCCTGCTACAACGACGGCAAGGAGATCAAGGAGTCCGAGCTCCAGGACTGCCTGAACAAGAAGGAAGGCGAGACCGTCAAGGTGTCGCCCGACGAGTTGATCCGCTTCGGCGTCGACCCGGCGATCGCCGACAACGGCTGGACGCTGTTCATCGACGGCAAGCCCGTCGAGCAGGAGCCGTACACCAAGACGTACCGCTCCCTCGTCGGCAGCTCCTTCTTCGCCGAGTCCACCGACTCCACGAAGATCCAGATCGTCGAGGCCAAGAAGGGCAAGATCATCGGCATCTGGACCTTCACCCTGAAGAAGTCCTGACGTCCGGGGGCGGGCCGTGCGCGTACTCGTCGTGACCGCCGTGGCGCCGGAGGCCGAGGCCGTCGACGCCGCGGCCACGGACGCCCGGACCCACGCCCGCGGCAACGCCCGCATCGACGTGATCGTCGGCGGCGTCGGCCCCGCCTCCGCCGCCGCCCGCACCGCCACCGCTCTGAGCCGCGCCCCCGCCCCGTACGACCTCGTGGTCAGTGCCGGGATCGGGGGCGGCTTCGTGCCGCACGCGCCCGTCGGCTCGCTCGTCGTCGCGGACGCCATCGTCGCCGCTGACCTCGGCGCGCAGACCCCGGACGGCGGCTGGCTCGCCGTCGACGAGTTGGGGTTCGGCCGGGCCGTGCACCTGCCGCCCGCCGGGCTCGCCCGCCGTGCCGCGCAGGCCGCCGGCGCCCTGTGCGCGCCGGTGCTGACGGTCTCCACGGTCACCGGAACCGCAGCCCGCGCGGCCGAGCTGAGCGCGCGTCACCCGCGCGCCGCGGCCGAGGCGATGGAGGGCTTTGGCGTCGCGGAGGCCGCGGCGGCGCACGCGGTCCCCGTCCTGGAGGTCCGGGCGGTCTCGAACCCGGTGGGGCCGCGGGACCGCTCCGCCTGGCGCATCAAGGACGCGCTGACCGCCCTGACGGACGGCTTCCGACAGCTCGGCCCCGTCCTCTCCGAGCCCTCCGAGGAACCGACGTGACCGGCACCCCCGCCCCGACCGCGCGCATCGACCGCACCGACCGGATCGACATCGCGTACTCGCCCTGCCCGAACGACACCTTCGTCTTCGACGCCCTGGCCCACGGCCGGGTGCCGGGCGCGCCCGCGCTGGACGTCACCTTCGCGGACATCGACGTCACCAACGGCATGGCGGAGCGCGGCGAGGGCTCGGTCCTGAAGGTGTCGTACGCGGTGCTGCCGTGGATCCTCGACGAGTACGCGCTGCTGCCCTGCGGCGGTGCGCTCGGCCGCGGCTGCGGTCCGCTGGTGCTGACCCGGGACGCCGGCGGCTCGGGCGCCGACCTGGCGGGCCGTACGGTCGCGGTGCCCGGCGAGCGCTCGACGGCGTACCTGCTGTTCCGGCTGTGGGCGGCGACCGAGGTGCCGGGCGGGGTCGGCGAGGTGGTGGTGCTGCCGTTCCACGAGATCATGCCGGCGGTGCGGGACGGCCGGGTGGACGCCGGGCTGGTGATCCACGAGGCGCGGTTCACGTACCAGGAGTACGGGCTGCACCGGCTCGCCGACATGGGCGAGCACTGGGAGGCGACGACCGGGCTGCCCATCCCGCTGGGCGCGATCGTGGCCAAGCGGTCGCTGGGCGAGGAGCGGCTGCGGCGGATCGCGGAGTCGGTGCGGGCGTCGGTGCGGATGGCCTGGGACGACCCGGAGGTTTCGCGCCCGTACGTGCGGGAGCACGCGCAGGAGATGGATCCGTCGGTCGCCGACCGGCACATCGGGCTCTACGTGAACGAGTTCACCGCGAACCTGGGGCCCGACGGGTACGCGGCGGTGCGCGGGCTGCTCACGCGCGCGGCGGCCGAGGGTCTCGTACCGGCGCTCGCGCCGGGCGCGCTCGACTTCCCCTGAGCGCCCGAGCGCTTCCGTGCGCGCTCCGGGGCCGGTCCGCACCCCCTGAAGCGCCGAACGGCCGAAGGGCCGCATCGCCCCTCGGCCGGGATGCGCTCTGTGGCGCGGGACCTCACACGTCCAGTTGGTCCGCCACCGCCCGCAGCATGCCCGCGATCTTCGAGCCCTGCGCCTTGTCGGGGTAACGCCCGCGCTCCAGCTGCTGGGTGACGTTCTCCAGCAGGGTCGTCAGGTCCTGCACGATGGAAGCCAGTTCGTCCGGCTTGCGGCGCTGGGCCGCGGCGACGGACGGGGTGGGGTCCAGGACCGTGACGGACAGGGCCTGGTCGCCGCGCTGACCGGCGACGACCCCGAACTCCACGCGCTGACCGGGCTTGAGCACGTCGACCCCGTCGGGCAGCACTGACGAGTGGACGAAGACGTCGCCGCCGTCGTCGCGGGAGAGAAAGCCGAAGCCCTTCTCGCTGTTGAACCACTTCACCTTGCCGGTGGGCACGTCTGTCCTCGTCCTCGTACTCGTTGGGGGCGCTTCGTCGGGCGCTGATGCGCCGAAAACGGCTCTGGATAGCAGTGCAGCGGGTCGATCGACCCGCTCCGACTCCAAGGCTAATGGTCCAGGGGCTGGTGACAAGACGTCGCCGAACGGTTCCTACCCGCAGGGAACTACCCTGGCTGGATGACTGCTACTCCTTCCGCGCCGGGTGACGGGCTGGTCCGGGTCGGTGCCATCGTCTTCATCGTCGGCGCAGTGGCCACGCTCGTCACGCTGGCCCCGTTGTTCCTGGGCACCGAACCGTTCCCGCCGCTGGCGTACGGGGTGTGCATGTTGATGGGCGTCGGCTTCGCGATCGCGGGCGCGGGGGTACTCCGTTCGGTCGCGGCCCAGCGGCGGGCGGCCAAATCGGTGATGCCGCAATCGTCCGGGATGTCCTGACGCGCCGAGGGCTTGCGCCCGGGGCGTCATGCCTCCCGCACGCCCGGCGCGCGCCGGTCCGCGAGGTGGTCGCGTAGCCAGTCGGGAAAGGCGAGCAGGTCGTCAAGGACCACATCCGCCCCGGCTTCTTGCAGGTCAGCGCGGTTGCACGGGCCGGTGGGCACGGCGACGGAGAGCGCGCCCGCGGTGTGTGCCCCGCGGACGTCCCCGATGTGGTCGCCCACGTAGACGCTCGCGCCGTACTCGCGCAGCGCCTCCGCCTTTCCCTCGGCCCACAGCCAGCCGATCACCGCGTCCGGCGCGATGCCGAGGTGGTCCAGGTGGAGCTTGGCGTTCGGCTCGTGCTTGGCGGTGACGACGATGGCCCGGCCGCCGTGCTCGCGCACGGCGCGGACGGCTTCGCGTGCGCCCGGGAGCGCCAGCGAGGGCTCGATCGCGTACGTCGGGTATATCTCGCGATAACGATCGCCCATGGCTGGAATTCGATCATCGGGGAACCAGTGCGCCAGCTCCTGCTCCAGTGGCGGCCCCAGTCGGGTGACCGCGAGGTCGGCGTCGATCCACACTCCGGTCTCCGCGGAGAGCGCGCGGTAGGCGGCGCGGATGCCGGGCCGGGAGTCGATCAGCGTCATGTCCAGGTCGAAGCCCACGGTGAAGGGCGCAGGTGGAACCGGTGCCGCGGGGGCGGGGGCCGGTCGGGGCGTCGTGTCCTGGGGTGCGGCCATGGGGCCATTGTGCCCGTCGTTGCGCCGTACACCCTCTCTCGTACACTCAGCTAAGCCTTACCTATCCTTTTCAGTCACGCTTTACCTCTCAACTTCTTCTCGGCTACGTCGCACCTGCTTCGCACCTCCTTCTCAACTTCCTCGATTGGTCGTCATGTCAGCCAGACGCGCGCTTGCGGCCCGCCGCATCGGCTGGACGGCGGCGGCCGTCGCTGCCCTGCTGGTCGCGGTGCTGCTCAGCCTCGGGGTGGGGGCGCGGACCATTCCGCCCTCGGCCGTCTTCGAGGCGCTGTTCCAGGACGGGGGCGGCGCCGACGCCCAGGTCGTCCGGGAGTTGCGAGTGCCCCGTACCCTCATCGCCCTGATGGTCGGCGCGGCGCTCGCACTTGCCGGAACGGTTCTGCAAGGGCTCACCCGCAACCCCATCGCCGACCCCGGGATCCTCGGGATCAGCCAGGGGGCGTCCGTCGCCGTCGTCCTCGCGATCGCGTACGCCGGCGTGCACACCCTCACCGGATACGTCTGGTTCGCCTTCGCGGGCGCGGCGGTGGCGTCCGTCGCGGTGTACGCGATCGCCTCCAGCGGCCGGGGCGGTGCCACGCCGGTGAAGCTGGCGCTCGGCGGCGCGGCGATCAACGCCCTGCTCGCCTCCGTCACCAACGGCGTGCTCACCACCAAGGCCGCGGCGCTGGACGAGTACCGCTTCTGGCAGGTCGGCTCGGTGGCCGGCCGGGAGCAGGAGGTCGTCGAACAGGTCTGGCCCTTCCTGCTGCTGGGTGTGGTGCTGCTGGCCTTCGTGGCGCGCGGACTGGACGCGCTCGCGCTCGGCGACGACGTGGCGAAGGGCCTCGGACAGAACGTGGCGACCGTACGGGTCGTGGGCGGCATCGCCGCGACCGTGCTGACCGGCGTCGCGGTCGCCGCGGCCGGCCCGATTGCCTTCGTCGGCCTCGCCGTGCCGCACATCGCCCGCGCGGTCGTCGGCGGCGACCACCGGTGGCTGCTGCCGATGGCGGCGCTGATCGGGCCGGTGATGCTGCTGGTGGCGGATGTGATCGGACGCGTGGTGTTCCCGCCCGGGGAGGTGCCGGCCGGGGTGACGACGGCCCTGATCGGGGTGCCGTTCCTGGTGGTGCTGCTGCGCCGGAGGAAGGCGGTGGCGGCGTGAGCGCACAGGTACGCGGTGGGGGAGTACGGCCCGCGGGGTACGGGGTGCTGCGGGGTGGCGGACGCGGCAGCGTGCTGGTGCACCGCCGCAGCGTCGTGGTCGCCGGTGCCCTCGCCCTCCTCCTCGCCGCGATCTGCGTGGCGTACCTCTCCGTCGGCGAGAGCTTCGTACCGCCGGCCGAGGTCGTGAAGGTGCTGCTCGGCGACGAGGGCCCGAACGAACTCGTCGTCGGCACGCTGCGGCTGCCGCGCCTGGTCACCGGGCTGCTGGTGGGCGCGGCGTTCGGGATCGCGGGCGCGCTGATCCAGACCGTGGCGCGCAATCCGCTCGCCAGCCCCGACGTCATCGGCATCAGCCAGGGCGCGAGCGTCGTCACGGTCGCCGCGATGACCTTCGGCGTCACCTCGTACACCCTGCTGCCGTACCTCTCCGTCGCCGGCGGCATCGCGGCGGCGGCGCTGGTGTACGCCTTCGCCTGGCGCGGCGGGCTGCACGCGGCGCGCTTCGTGCTGATCGGCATCGGGTTCGCGATCGCGCTGCGCTCGCTGACCACGCTGTTCATGACGAAGGGGGACTACCTCGTCGCCCAGCAGGCGCAGATCTGGATGACCGGATCGCTCAACGGGCGCGGCTGGGACGAACTCGCGCCGCTCGGCTGGACGCTGCTGGTGCTCGCGCCCGCGCTCGTCTGGGCGGCCCGGGCCCAGCGGACCGTGGCGCTCGACGACGACACCGCGACCGCGCTCGGCGTACGTCTGGGACGGGTGCGGCTGGGGCTGGTGGCGCTCGGGGTGCTGCTGGCGTCGATGGCGACGGGCACGGCGGGGCCCGTGGACTTCGTGGCGCTGCTCGCGCCGCAGATCGCCCGCCGGCTGACGCGCACCGCGCAGCTGCCGCTGCTGAGCTCGGCGCTGACGGGCGCGGTGATCGTGGTCCTCGCCGACCTGCTGGCGCGCCGGCTGTTCTCGCCGACGGAGCTGGCCGTGGGCGTGTTGACGGCGGCCGTCGGCGCGCCGTATCTGATCTGGCTCATCATGCGGAGCCGTACCACCGGAGGGAAGGCGTGAGCCGACTGACCGCGCGCGGGCTGACGCTCGCGTACGAGGACCGCACCGTGGTCCACGAGCTGGACCTGGCGATCCCGGACGGCGCCGTGACCGTGATCGTGGGCCCCAACGCCTGCGGCAAGTCCACGACGCTGCGGGCGCTGGGCCGGCTGCTGAAGCCGAAGGGCGGCGCGGTGCTGCTGGACGGCCAGGACCTGGCCGCGCTGCCGACGAAGAAGATCGCGCAGCGGGTGGGGGTGCTGCCGCAGTCGCCGGTGGCGCCGGAGGCGATCACGGTCGGCGACCTGGTGGCCCGGGGCCGGCAGCCGCACCAGGCGTGGTGGCGGCAGTGGTCCGAGGAGGACGAGCGGGCGGTGACGGACGCGATGGCCCGCACCGACGTCACCGCGCTCGCGGACCGCCCGGTCGACGAACTCTCCGGCGGCCAGCGGCAGCGGGTGTGGATCGCGATGGCGCTGGCCCAGGAGACGGAGCTGCTGCTCCTGGACGAGCCGACGACGTTCCTGGACATCGCCCACCAGGTGGAGGTGCTGGACCTGGTGCGCCGCCTCAACCACGAGCGCGGCCGTACGGTCGTCGCGGTCCTCCACGACCTCAACCAGGCGGCGCGCTACGCGGACCACCTGGTCGCGATGAAGGCGGGCCGCGTGGTGGCGGAGGGCGCCCCCGCCGACGTGGTCACGGCGGAGCTGGTGCGCGAGGTCTTCGGCCTGACGGCGGTGGTGGTCCCGGACCCGGTGACGGGCTCGCCGCTGGTGGTGCCGGGCGCGCCGTACGGGGCGGGGGTGCCGGGCGCGCGGGCGAAGGGCTGAGGGGGTCAGGGCGTGTCTGGAGTTCCAGCGCGCGACGCCGCGGGGCACTCCAGGCAGGACCTAGGTACGCTCCGGGCTCGCCACCCGCATCAACGTCTGCTGCCCGGTGGCCACGAGCGTGCGCCGGTCGCCCTGCACGGCGTACGCCTCCAACGTGCACACGGTCAGCGTGCGCCCGGACTTCAGCACGGTCCCGATCGCCTCGATGTGGTCGCCGACGGCCGGCGCGAGCAGGTTGATCTTGTACTCGACGGTGAGGACCTCGGTGTCCGCCGGGAACAGCGTGTACGCCGCGTACCCGCCGGCGGTGTCGGCGACGGCGCTGGTGGCGCCCGCGTGGACGTACCCGTTCTGCTGGGTGACCTCCGGCCGGCTGGGCAGCACGATGTGCACGCGCCCCGGCGCGGCGTGCGTCAGGCGCGCACCGAGGTGGGCCATGAGCCCCTGGCTCTCGAAGCTGGCCCGGATGCGCTTGTCGACGTCGGGGTCGAGCGGTTCCTGCGGGGCCTGGTGTGCCCTGTCTGCCACGGACTGTCCTTCGCGGGGCGTCACAGGTTCGGCAGCACGTCGGTGAAGAAGGAGAGGTCGCCCGGGAACGTCGGCCGCAACTCCATGAACTCCTCGCCGGTGACCCAGCGGACCTCGCTGACCTCGCCCGGGTCGAGGACCAGTTCGCCGCCGTCGACCGCGGCGGTCCACCAGTGCAGGACGAAGTCGCCCTCCTCGGTCGTGCTCTCCCACACCTTCGCCAACGGAGTCACCCGCAGCCCGATCTCCTCCCGCACCTCGCGCACCAGCGTGTCCTGCTGCCGCTCGCCGGGCTCGACGGTGCCGCTGGGCGGGGCCCAGCGACCGGGCTCCCGCGCCTGCGGCCCGCGCAGGATCACCAGGATCCGACCGTCCCTCTGAAGGACCGCGACCACGGCTTCTTGCTTGACTCCGGTCTTCTCCATGGCATGGACACTACCCACGTCGAGCACCATCACGGCGTGGCGGTCGACGCCCGGTCCGTTGTCGGTGGGTGGGGCTGCCGTGCGGAGACACGAGCCCGGCGCGAGTAAAGGGAAGACATGACCATCTTGGAGAACCGGCCGAACACCGCGCTCCTTGTCGTCGACGTGCAGAAGGGCGTCGTCGAAGGGGCCCACCAGCGTGACGTGGCCGTTGCGAACGTCGCCGGTCTCGTCGAGCGGGCGCGGCGGGAAGGGGTTCCGGTCGTTTGGGTGCAGCACTCCGACGAGGAGCTCGTGAAGGGGAGCGACGAGTGGCGGATCGTCCCGGAGCTCACTCCGGAGGCCGCCGAGCCGCTCGTCGAGAAGAGCTACGGGGACTCCTTCGAGGACACCACTTTGGAGTCCGTGCTGTCGGGACTCGGGGTCGGGCGGCTCGTCGTCGTCGGCGCGCAGACCGACGCGTGCATCCGCTCGACGCTCCACGGCGCGTTCGCCAGGGGGTACGACGCGACCCTGGTCAGCGACGCCCACACGACGGGCGACAACACGGCATGGGGTGCACCGCCGCCGGACCAGGTCATCACGCACACGAACCTGTACTGGACCTACCAGACGGCGCCGGGACGGACGGCCGGGACGGTCGAGACCAAGGACGTCGTCTTCGACGGCACGTCCTGACGGCGGGCTGCGTCACACCCTGCGCGCCCGCAGGACCAAGTACAGCGCGGAGGCGAGCGCCGCGGCGCGGACCACCCAGGGGCCGGTCGAGGCGATCGCGTCGCCCAGTGCGTCCTCGGGGAGCGCTTCGCCCCAGCGGCCGGTGGAGCGGCCCCACAGCCAGACCAGGCCCGCGGTGACCGCCGTCGCGGGCAGGCCGATGACGGCGACCTTCCGCTCCGTGACCGTCAGTTTGCGGGAGGCGTACGCGCACAGCCAGCCGAGGCCGAGGGCGAACCAGGAGGTGAACAGGGCGCCGCCGATCAGCAACAGGGCGGCGAGCAGCAGGAAGGGGTTGCCCAGGCCGGCGGCGGGGGCGGGGGAGTCGTCGTCCGTGGGGTGGCGGCGCAGCCGGGACAGCAGGCCGCGGCGGTGCGGGGGTTCGGCCGCTGCGTCGCCCTCCTCCACCGCCTCTTCCTCGGACCCCTCCGTCCCTTCGGGGTCGTCGTCCTTGCGGGGCGGTCGCAGTATCTCGGGGATCTCGACCCCGCCGGTGAAGCCCGCGATCCGCTCGCCCGCGCCGTACGGCTCGGGTTTGACGCTCCACCAGTCGCCGTCGGCGTCCGGGCCCGTGGACGGGCCGAGTTCGTCGAGGCCGGCGAGGTGCGGCGGCAGGCCCTGGCGCGGGGGCTCGGGCGGGGCGACGGGGGGTGCGGCCGGGCGGTCCTTGCGGGGGTTGGGGATCAGCTTGCGCAGGCGCTGGCCGGGGAGGGTGACGCGCGGGGGCTCGGGTGCCGATGGGGGTGCGACCGGCGGTTTCGCCCTTTCGCGCGCCGGTGTTGGTGCCGGGCGGTGGCGCGGGGGCTCGTGCGCCGGCGCGGACGGCTTGGACGAAGGGCGCGCGGACCCGTCCGTCGCCGCGTCCACGACCTCCGTCGGCGTGCCGAGCCGGCCGAGGATGCGCCGTACGGACGCGGGGTTGTCGCCGCCCCCGTTCGCCCGCTGCCGGTCGATCTCCCCGCGCAGCGACGACACCAGCTCCATCCGTGCTCCGGACGGCAGTTGCCGCTGCTGGGCCAGGTCGCCGACCCGGCTCAGGTAGTCGTAGACGAGCTGGTCGCTCTCGATCCCCACGGACGGTTCCCCTCGGACGCTCCCCGTACCCTGCACCGACGTTAGCGCGGCGGCGGCGCCGCAGCGACTACCGTGGTGCGGATGGGGACCACGCCCGAAGCCACGCCCGGATCGCCTCAGGATCCGCCCGACGGATCACGCGCCGGATCACCCGACGGCCCGTCCGACGGCTCACCCGAAGGTACGCCTGACGGCCCGTCCGACGGTCCGTCCCGCGGCACACCTGCTCGCACACCCGCCCGCGCACCCGCCCCGAGCGGTCCGCGCACCCTCGCCGAAGCCCTGCGCACCCGCGGCGACGACGAACTCGCCGCGCTGCTGCGCACCCGCCCCGACCTGCTGAACCCCGTCCCCGGCGACCTGACGCAGCTCGCGACCCGGGCGGGCACCCGCGCGTCCGTCGTCCGCGCGCTGGACCGGCTGGACCGGTTCGCCCTCCAGACCGCCGAGGCGCTGGCGGTCGCGCCCGAGCCCACGTCGTACGACACCCTGCTCGCGCTGCTCACCGGCGACGACGCGTACGGCGACCCCGACGGAACGATCGCCGGCGCGCTGCCCGGCGCACTCGGCGCGCTGCGCACCCAGGCCCTGGTGTGGGGCGGCGACGGCCGGCTGCGGCTGGTGCGCACCGCCCGGGAACTGCTGACCCCGTCCCCGGCCCGCCCGTCCCCGACCGGTCTCGGGCCCACCGCCGCCGAGGCCACGGCCGGGATGTCGCCCGGCCGGCTCCAGGAAGTCGTCACGGCGGCCGGGCTGCCGTCCACCCACGACCCGGTGTCCGCCGTGGCCGCGCTGACGGCGCTCTTCACGGACCGCACGCGGATGGCGGCGCTCCTCGACACGGCGCCGCCGGACGCACTGGCGGTGTTGGACCGGCTGGTGTGGGGGCCGCCGTACGGGGAGGTCACGGCCGACCCCGCGCCCCCGGTGCGCTGGCTGCGCGACCGCGGCCTGCTGCTGCCGGCGTCCCCGCGCACCCTCGTCCTGCCGCGCGAGGTCGCGCTGCACCTGCGGGCGGGCCGGGCGCACCGCTCGCCCGAGCCGCTGCCGCCCGAGGTGCGGCCGGCGGTCTCCGCGCTCGCCGCTCGTCCACAGGTTGTGGACAGTACGGCGGCGGGCCAGGCCCTGGCCGCGCTGTCGACCGTGGAGGACCTGCTCCAGGACTGGCACGAGGGCGGCCCGCAGGTGCTGCGCGCCGGCGGCCTGTCCGTACGGGACCTCAAGCGCACGGCGGTCGCGCTGGACGCCAGCGAGCCGATGGCCGCGTTCTGGGTGGAGCTGGCGTACGGGGCGGGGCTGCTGGCCTCCGACGGCGAGGCCGACGAGGCGTACGCGCCCACGCCCGCGTACGACGACTGGCTGGAGCTGCCGGCGGCGGACCGCTGGGCCGTGCTCGCCGCTGCGTGGCTCGCCTCGACCCGTACGTCCGGGCTCGTCGGCGACGTCGACGGCAAGGGGCGCACCCTGGCGGCGCTCGGGCCCGGCATCGACCGGAGCGTGGCGCCGGAAGTCCGCCGGCGCGTGCTCACGCTGCTGAGCGACCTGCCGCAGGCGCAGGCACCGGATCCCGAGACGCTGTTGGCGCGGTTGCGGTGGGAGCGTCCGCTGCGCGGCCCGGAGGGTTCAGCGGTCTCGGCGGGCAGCGCGATGGACGGGATGGACCTCCGGGACAGGGTCGCGACCTGGACGTTGGCGGAGGCGGAGACCCTGGGCGTGACGGGCCGCGGAGCGCTCGCCTCGCACGGCAGGGCGCTGCTGGCCGTGCTCTGGCCGGCGGCGGAGAACGAAGCCGGCGGCGGACGCCGAGCCGGGGCGGGCGCGGGGTCCGCGGAAGGGGGCGTGGGCGCGGCGGTACGCGCTGCTGCGGACGTCCTCGCGCCGCTGCTGCCCGCGCCCCTGGACCACGTCCTGCTCCAGGCCGACCTCACCGCCGTCGCCCCCGGCCCGCTGGAACGCCCGCTCGCCGAGACGCTGTCGGTGCTCGCGGACGTGGAGTCCAAGGGCGGGGCGACCGTGTACCGCTTCACCCCCGGCTCGGTGCGCCGCGCGCTGGACGCCGGTCGGACCGCGGCCGAACTGCACGCCCTGCTGGCCGCGCACTCCCGCACCCCGGTGCCGCAGCCGCTGAGCTATCTGATCGACGACGTGGCCCGGCGCCACGGCCATCTGCGGATCGGCGCGGCCTCGGCGTACGTCCGCTGCTACGACGACGCCCTGCTCGACGAGATCCTCGCCGACAAGCGTTCGGCGGGGCTGCGGCTGCGCCGGCTCGCCCCGACGGTCGCCGCGTCCGGTGCGGACCCGGCGACGCTGCTGACCGCGCTGCGGTCGATGGGGTACGCCCCGGCGGCCGAGTCGGCCGAGGGCGACGTGCTGATCGCCCGCGCGCACGCCCGCCGCACCCCGCCCCGTACGCCCCCGGCACCGCACTCGGACGGCCTGCCCGTGCCGGACCGCACGCTGCTGGCCGCGGCGGTGAGGGCGATCCGGGCGGGCGATCTGGCGGCCACGGTGGCGCGCAAGCCCGCGCACGGAACAGCGCACGGAACAGCGCGGGAAACGGCGCACGGACCGTCGCCCGCGCCGGGGCGGGGCGAACTGCCGCGCACCAGCACGGCGGAGACACTGGCCACCGTCCAGGCGGCGGCGATGACGGGCTCCGCGGTGTGGATCGGCTACGTCAACGCCGACGGCGCCGCCAGCCAGCGGGTGATCGCTCCGGTACGGGTCGAGGGCGGCTTCGTCACCGGCTACGACCACACCGCCGACGAGGTCCGCACCTATCCGCTGCACCGGATCACGGGCGTCGCGGAACTCGCGGAGGACTGAGCGGCGAGGACCGGGCTGCGAGGACCGACCGGCGCCGGCTGCCCGGCGCCGGGAGAGAGGAAGGCGCCGCCGCCGGGGGTTACGGCGGCGCCTGGTCACATGGCCCGTCAGGGCAGCCGCCCGTGTCGGGGACGGTCGCTCTCGGCGGGGCGGGCCCCGTCAGGGGTAGGAGCGCTCGACGCCGTTGATGACCAGCTTCGCCGTGGGCAGTTGCGTCGGCGGGGCCTTGCGCGGGAACTTCGGCCCGATGCAGGAGCGCCGCACGCCGGGGCCGACGGTGGAGGTCCCGCAGGTCGCGTTGGAGCCGAAGGTGCTCTTGACCTCGCCCGAGTCGATGTTCGACGGAACGATGCCGAAGCTGGTCACGGAGAGCACGGCCTGCGCGTAACCGCCCTCGTAGCGGACGCAGGTGGTGAAGCTCACGCCGATGCCGCCCGGGTGCTGCTTCCCCTGGCCGCAGGTCAGATTGGACGTCGGGGTGGGCTGCCAGGCGGTGGTGGCGGCGCTGGCGGGCGCGCCGGCGACCGCGAGGGCACCGACCGCCGCGGCGGCGACGGCCAGGGACTTCACCTGCATGCGCATGGGGGGTTCGCTTCCTTCGCTTCGGTGGTGAGGACGGGAGTCGGCAGCCGGGACGGGCGGTCGCATCAGGGGTAGCTCTGCGCGACGCCGTTGACGGTGAGCGTCGCGGTGGGCAGTTGCGTCGGGGCCGCGGAGACGGCGACCTTCGGACCGACGCAGGCGACGGGCGCCATGCCCGGGCCGATGGTCGTCGTGGCGCACCGCGCGGCGCTGCCGAAGGTGCTGTCGACCTTGCCCGCGTTGACGGTGTGCGGGCGGATTCCGAAGCTGGACGCCAAGAGCACGGCCTGCGCGTAGCCGTCCTTGTAGAGGACGCAGGTGGTGAAGCGCGTGCCGGGGCCGCCTCCGTGCCACTTCAGCTCGCCGCACGTCGTGTTCGACGTGGGGGCGGGCTTCCAGGGCGTGACGGATGCGCTGGCCGGGGTGGTGGTGAAAGCGAGGGCACCGGCCGCGGTGGCGGCGATGACCAGGGACGTGACGTGCTGGCGCATGAGGGCTCGGTCCTTTCCGTTTGCGTCATGGTGTGGTGGCTCACCGTCATTACGCAATGGCATTCGTGGATATGGATCATCACTGCGCGATAAGGCCCCGAGGGCATTCTCGTGGCCAGTTGTGCGTACCTGTCGAGTGGCTTGAATTTGTTCGTTTGATGTGTGGTGAGAAATATTCGATATCGCATTCCAGTGGTGATGAATGGTCCATGCACTCATTGGGTGGTACGGCGAACGGCGCAGCTCGTAGGGGTGGTGGTACGGCCCTTTTCGGTGCCGCCGGCGATAATCGGGTGATGAGACTCTTCGTCGCCGTCGTGCCGCCGGCGCCGCAACTCGACGAATTGGGCACCGCGGCGGCACGCCTTGGAAAGCTGCCCGGGGCGGACGCGCTGCGGTGGACGGGGCGCGCCGGCTGGCACTACACCCTGGCGTTCTGCGGGGCGGTGCCGGAGGACGTCCTGCCGGAGCTGTCGGAGCGGCTGGGCCGGGCCGCGCGGCGCGGCGGCGCGTTCCCGCTGTCGATCAGCGGCGGCGGGCACTTCGGGAACGGGGTGTTGTGGGCGGGCGCCGCCGGCGGCACCGAAGAGTTGCGGCACCTCGCGGCCCGGGTGGACGCGGCGGCCCGGCGGAGCGGGATCGCGAGGGAGGAGCCGCGGCGCTTCACCCCGCACCTCACGCTCGCCCGCGCCCGCCGCCGACACGGCGCCGCGGGCGGGGGCGCCGCGCTCGGTGCGTACGCGGAAGCGCTCGGCGACTTCACCGGCACCCCCTGGGAGGTGTCGGAGTTCGTGCTGGTCCGCAGCCATCTGCCGGCCGGCGGGACCCCGGGCGCCGAGCCGCGGTACGAGACCTTGGCCACCTGGCGACTGGGTTCCGGGAGCTCGCTCGAACAGGCGCGTTAACCTCGTGATGTGAAGACCAAGACCAGGAACCGGATCATGGCCGGTGCGCTCGTGCTGATGTTCGCGATCATCGCGGTGGCGTCCGTGCTCGGCCAGTAGCCCCCGGGCCGGACTCCGGCCCGGGACGCCACCGCCACCCCCTTACGCGGGTCGGCCTCCGTACGTCACCAGGCGAACGCCTCCGGCGCCGGACCGACCGCCGGGAAGACCTCCTCCAGCGCCGCCAGCAGCTCGTCGCCCAGCTTCAGCTCGGCCGCGCGCAGCGCCCCCGCCAGCTGCTCGGCGGTCCGCGGCCCCACGATCGGCCCGGTGACCCCGGGCCGGGTCAGCAGCCAGGCCAGCGCGACCTCGCCGGGCGCAAGACCGTGCTCGTCCAGCAGGTCCTCGTACGCCTGGATCCGCTCCCGCACCCCCGGCAGAGCCAGCGACTCCGCGCCGAGGCCGCTGCCGCGCCGGGTGCCGTAGCCGTCCTTCTTCAAGATCCCGCCGAGCAGCCCGCCGTGCAGCGGCGACCAGGGGATGACCCCGAGCCCGTACTCCTGCGCGGCCGGAACGACCTCCATCTCGGCGCGGCGCTCGAAGAGGTTGTAGATGCACTGCTCGCTCACCAGACCGAGGGAACCCCTGCGACGTGCGGCTTCGTTCGTCTGGGCGATCTTCCAGCCGGGGAAGTTGGACGAGCCGGCGTAGAGGATCTTGCCCTGCTGGACCAGGGTGTCGAGCGCCTGCCAGATCTCGTCGACCGGGGTGTTCCGGTCGACGTGGTGGAACTGGTAGAGGTCGATCCGGTCGGTCTGGAGCCGCTTGAGGCTGGCGTCGACCGCGCGCCGGATGTTGTACGCGGAGAGCTTGTCGTGGTTGGGCCACTGGGTGCCGTTCGCCCCCACGTGCCCGTACACCTTGGTCGCGAGCACGATCTTGTCGCGTCGCCGCTCGCCGCCCCGGGCGAGCCAGTTGCCGATGATCGCCTCCGTGCGGCCCCGGTGCTCGGGACCGCCGTAGGTGTTGGAGGTGTCGAAGAAGTTGACGCCCGCGTCGAGCGCGGCGTCCATGATCGCGTGACTGTGCGTTTCGTCGGTGTGCGGCCCGAAGTTCATCGTCCCGAGGACGATGCGGCTGACCTTGAGTCCGGTACGTCCCAGCTGCGTGTACTCCATGGGTGCATAGCCAACTGCGTCGAGCGGGCCGCAGGCAAGACGCATTTACCCGTGCCAACAAGGTCAATTGCTGGGGAACGCCCAGCAGAAGACATGTCGCGGTCCTGCTACACAAGAGTGGGCGTCAGTTGACGAATCGGGTCGAATCTCGCCATCCTGGGCCGGCCGCGCAGCCATTGCGTGCTTGACGTCACATCGGGGCGGGGGAACCGGCGCAGTCCGGAAGCGCTCTGACTTCCTGACCACCACAGAGGATTCGTCCACATGCCCGATATCTCCATTGTTGTTCCGTGTTTCAACGAGAGCGAGGTGATCGAGACCTTCCACACCACGCTTGTCACCACGCTGGAGTCGGCCCTGACCAGGCCCGCGCCCAACGACCCGAGCGCATCCACCGGCCCGGGCGCATCCACCGGCTCAGCCACAACGAGCAGCACGGCCAAGACCAGTACCAAGAAGGCGTCTGACGCCCCGTCCGCCACCCCCACGAGCTTCGAGATCTGCTACGTGGACGACGGCAGCCGCGACGGCACCCGCGACCTGCTGCGCAAGCTCGCCGACTCCGACCCGCGCGCCCGCTACACCTCCTTCAGCCGCAACTTCGGCAAGGAGTCCGCGATGCTCGCCGGACTGCACATGGCGCACGGCGACGCCGTCGTCATCATGGACGCCGACCTCCAGCACCCGCCGGCCCTGATCCCCCGGATGCTGGAGCTGCACCAGCACGGTTATGACCAGGTGATCGCCCAGCGCGACCGCGCCGGCGAGGGCGTGCTGCGCACCGCCCTCAGCCAGCTGTACTACCGGCTCGTGCGCCGCTTCATGGACGTCGAGATCGTCGACGGCGCCGGCGACTTCCGGCTGCTGTCCCGGCGCGCGGTGAACGCCCTGCTCGCGCTCCCCGAGAGCAACCGCTTCTCCAAGGGCCTCTTCTCCTGGATCGGCTTCGACACCGTCACCTTCGCGTACGAGAACCAGCAGCGTGCGGCCGGCACTTCCAAGTGGGGCGGGCGCCGGCTCCTGAACTACGGCATCGACGGACTGCTCTCCTTCAACAGCCGCCCGCTGCGCCTGGCCATCCACGCCGGGCTGTGGCTGGTGCTCTCCGCGCTCGCGTACGCCCTGTGGATCGTCGTCAACGTCATCGTCAGCGGCGTCGACACCCCCGGTTACGCCACCCTCATCGCCGCGATGGTCGGCCTCGGCGGCATCCAGATCGCCACGCTCGGCGTGATCGGCGAGTATGTGGGGCGGATCTACCACGAGTCGAAGCGGCGACCGCACTACGTGGTCCGGGAGACCGATCTGACGAGCGGACCGCCCGACTTCGCGCCCGACCACCCCCTGCTGGAGGCCGCGACCGCCCGGCCCCGCCCCCTGCACGAGAGGCAGCCCTGACGATGAGCGTCGACGCGTCCGCGAACGCGGCGGACGAGGCAGCGCAGAAGGCGAACGCGGCCCGCAGCGGCTCGGGACCGACGCCCGACGCCGGCCCCGAGCGGCCCGCGATCTGGCCCCTCGCGCTGGCCGCGCTGCCGCTGGGACTCCTCGCCCTCGCCATGTGGTTCGGCCGGCACGTACGGCCCAGCGCCGACGAGTGGTGCTTCCTGCCGCAGGTCCGCGAGGACGGCATGTGGGGCCTGGTCCACACCTTCTACTTCAACGACAACGGCCGCGTCGCCAACGGCATCCTGGTCGGCGCGTACACCGAGTTCCCCGTCGGCGGCCACCAGTGGTACGGCCTGGTCAGCGGGGCGCTGATGCTGGTCCTGCTGTGGGCGGTGGTCGCGCAGGTGCTGGCCAGGTCCGGGCAGCGGGTGCCGCGCGGGGTGCCGCTGCTGGCCGCCGCGATGATCAGCGCGGTGTTCTTGTTCGCCACGCCCAACACGTACAAGACGTTCTACTGGCCGGCGGCTTCCGTCTCGCACACGCTGGCGCCCGTGCTCGCGGTCGCCGCCGCACTGCCGCTGCTGCGCGCGCACGACCGGCGCAGCCGCATCGCCGCGCTCGCGGTCGTCGTCCTCGCCGGCGTCTTCATGGGCACGCTCTCCGAAGAGGCGTCCGTGGTGGCGCTGGTGGTGCTCTCCTGCGTGGTCCTCTTCGCCGGGCAGTTCTTCGTGGAGCGGGTGCGCCGCTTCGTGCGGATCTGGTCGCTGGCGGGCATGGCCGGCATCGCCGTCGGCACCCTCGTGCTCTTCACCTCCCCGGGCTCGCGCAACCGCCGCAACCGCTTCGACGCGGAGAGCACCTCGATGCTCGCGCCGGAGTCCCTGGAGGGCGCGCTGCGCGGGTACGTGCGCATCCTCGGCACGGTCTTCACCACCTGGCAGTACGTGGGCGCGATCGCCGCGGGCGTCGTCATCGGGCTGCTGGCACGGCGCCGGGCGAACGGCTCGCGCGTGCTGCTGCCGGCCCGCCCGCTGCCGCTGCTCGGGCTCGGCGCCGCCGCGTTCCTGACCGCCGGCTACCTGTGCACGGTGATCACGTACCCGGTCTTCGGCCCGAAGGTCTTCACCACGGAGCGCACCTGGAACGACTACCTGCTGATGTACGTGTTCCTGCTGGTCGCCGCGGGGGCGTTCCTGGGGCGCTGGCTACGGCTGCGGGCCGCAGCCGCGGCGTCCGGGCGCCGGGACCGCACGACCCTGGCGCTGACCGCCGTTGCCGCCGCGGTGTGCGCGGTCACCGTCGCCGGCCTCGCCGCGCCGCTGCTCGACCTGAGCCGCGACATGCGCACCCGCGCCGAGCTGTGGGACCGTCAGGACGCCTACCTGCGGGACGGCGCGGCACGCGGCGAGACGGAGATGCCGTACACCCCGACGAAGGTCGGCCGGATGCTGGAGCCCTTCAGCAAGAACGGCACGAGGCTCTGGCCAGGACAGTGCGTCGCCGAGTGGTACGGCCTGGAGAAGGTCACGTACTCGAAGGACTTCCAGGCGCCGTAGCCCCGTCCGCGCGGTCCTTTTTGACCTCAGCCGCCGTAGCCCCGCGGGCGCGTTGCCGTCTGCGGCCCGGTGGGGGCTATTCGCGCAGTTCCCCGCGCCCCTGATTCGCTTCCCCTGCCGGTCATCTGCGAGTCGTCGAGCGGCATCCCCTTGCGCCCGCAGGGCGTGGGGGCCAGCGCCCCTGAACCTCCGTCTCTGACCCGCAGACGAATGGCAGGGGCAGCACATCAGGGGCGCGGGGAACTGCGCGACAAGCCCACCACCGGGCCGCAGGGACCAATGTTCCCGCAAGAGCCACCGCGGCCACGCCCCCAGCGCACGGGGAAGCGCGGGGCTCACGGGCGCGCCCAGCGGTACGGGCCGCCCAGGCCCCACGCCTGGTGGAGGGCCGTTGCGAAGGCCGCGGCCAGTTTCTGCTCGCCGGAGGGGCCCGGGTGCGTGCCGTCGTAGGTGTCGACGTCGAGGTCGTACCCGGCCGGCGGCGACGCCAGCAGCAGCGGTGAGCCGGGCTCGTCCAGGTCCGCCACCGCCTTCGCCAGCAGCTCGTTGAAGCGCTCGCACTCCGCGGCGAACGGCGCGTCGGTGCGGGCGCGGACGTTCGGGATCACCGGCAGCAGCACCATCCGCAGCCCCGGCGCCGCGGCGCGCGCCCCGGTGACGAAGCGGCGCACGTTGACCGCGGTCTGCTCGCTGTTGGTGTAGAAGCCGAGGTCTATCAGCCCCAGGGAGACCAGCAGGACGTCCGGGCGGTGCTCGGCGACGGCCGCCCCGACGGAGGGCGCCAGGTGCAGCCAGCCCTCGCCCCAACCCGCGAGGTGGTGGCGCGCCTCGGCGGGGAAGGCGGGGTCGGCGTACGCGGTGGACAGGGGCGCGTCCGCCGCCGGGTCGTACAGCCCGCTGCGCGGCCCCACGATCTCGGGCGGTTCGGGCAAGGATGAGGTGCACAGGTGCCGCCACATCCGGTAGCGCCAGGTGTAGTCGCCGGCGCGTCCGATGGTCATGGAGTCGCCGACGAACATGAAACGCATGGGGGTCATGATGTCCGAAGCCGCAGGTGGGACGCGATGTGAGAACGACCACGGCGCCCCCGTGGTCGGCGGTGCGGTCCGGGTGCACCGGCTCGACCTCGGGTACTTCGTCCGGCCCGCCGTCGAGACGGGCACCGGCCGTCCGCGCGCCGAGCCCGTCTTCGCCCATCTCGTACGCCATCCGCGCGGGTTGCTGCTCTTCGACTCCGGCATCGGCACCGGCGACGCGGAGGCCGACGCGCACTACCGGCCGCACCGCAGGTCACTGCGGGCCGCACTGGCGGCGGTGGACGTCGCCGTCGAGGACGTCGCGATGGTGGTGAACTGCCACCTCCACTTCGACCACCTGGGCGGCAACCCGCTCTTCCCCGGCGTCCCGATCGTCGTGCAGCGCACGGAACTGGCCACCGCCCGCGCCGGCGACTACACCATCGACGCGCTCGTGGACTTCCCGGGCGCGGTGTACGAGGAGGTCGACGGCGAGGTCGAGCCGTGGCCGGGGCTGCGGATCGTGCCGACCCCGGGGCACGTGCCCGGCCACCAGTCGCTGTGGGTGGAGCGCCCCGGCGGTTCGGTGCTGCTGGCGGGGCAGGCGTACGACTTCGCGTCCGAGTACGCGTCGGCCGAACTGGCGCGCCGGGTGGTGGCGGAGGGGCTGGAGCCGCCGTTGCCGCCGTACCGCCCGTGGCTGGACCGGATCGCCCGGCTCGCGCCGCGCACCGTGCACTTCGCCCATGACACGGCCCAGTACGTCCCGCCGCCGGACGCCGCGCGCTTCGCCCATGACACGGCCGTGTACCAGGGTGGGGGCGCACCGGTCTGACGCGCGCTCCGGCCCGCGCGGGATGGCAGGCTTGGTGCATGCGTTCGCTTCCGTACGTCGCCGGTGCCGCCGCCCTCGCCCTCTGCGTGCTGCCGGCCGCCGCCCCGGCCTTCGCCGCCGGGCCCGACTCCGAGTTCACCTTCCAGGACTCCCGGATCACGGAGTCCAGCGGCCTCGCGGCCAGCCGGGCGCACCCCGGCGTCTACTGGACGCACAACGACCAGGACGAGCCGCGGGTGTTCGCGGTGGACTCGCGGACGGGCAAGACGGTCGCGACGGTGACGCTGAAGGGCGTGGGCAAGCCGCGGGACATGGAGGCGATCTCCGTGGGGGCCGACGGCAAGGTGTACGTCGGGGACATCGGGGACAACCGCAACGGCACGTGGGACCACGTGTGGATCTACACCTTCCCCGAGCCGGCCGAACTGGGCGACACCACCGTGCGCGCCACGCAGTACACGGTGCAGTACGAGGACGGCCCGCGGGACGCGGAGGCGCTGATGGTGCACCCCACGACGGGCCGGGTGTACATCGCGTCGAAGAACGGGGAGGGCGGCGGGCTCTACGAGGGGCCGCACCCGCTGCGCGCCAAGGGCACCAACGTCTTCAAGAAGATCGGCGAGGTGCCGTGGGTGACGGACGGCTCCTTCTCGCCGGACGGCAAGCGGCTGGTGCTGCGTTCGTACTTCTCCGCGCGGGGGTACGAGTGGCGGTCCGACGGCCGCCTCGGCGCGGACTACCGGGTGAAGGCGCCGGTCCAGCAGCAGTCCGAGGGGGTGTCGTACACCCTGGACGGCAAGGGGCTGATGTTCAGCTCCGAGGGCGAGCGCGCCGAGGTGCGGAAGGTCGGGGTCGAGGGCGGCGGGGACGACGGCAAGGCGTCGTCGAAGGGCGGCGGCTCGGCGTCGGACGACGACGGGGACGAGGCGAGGGTGCCGGCGAAGGCCGCGTACGGCGCGGTCGTGCTGGTGCTGGCGACCCTGCTGTTCCTCGGCGTGCGCCGGCTGTTCAGGCGCGGGTGACGGCGGGGCGACGGTGTGGGGGTGACGGCCGGGCCGGCGCCCGCGTCTGAGGCGTACGTCAGTACGTCAGTGCGTCAGGCCGGGCTCGACGACTCCTCGGCCCGGCGCTGGACCATCGCCTCCAGGCCGCCGAGCAGCATCGTGAGGCCGAACTCGAAGTGGTCGAACTCCTCGCTGAAGGTGTCGTCGTCCATGTTCGCCATCATCGGGTAGTCCCCGCTCGTCATCGCCCGCTCCAGGAACGGCCGCTGCGCGGTCCAGAACTCGTGGTGGCCGAGCCCGGTCTGCTCGGCGGCGTCCTTCGCGTCGGCCTCCATCCGTACGACGCCGGTGACCAGGCTCTGCACGGAGATGATCACCGAGATCTTCTCGGCGTCGCGCAACTGGAGGCCCTGGAGGCCGGTCAGCGCGGCCTCCAGGCCGCGCAGGGCGCTGGGGCCGAGGACGCTGCGCGCCTGGTTCACCCGTAGCAGCCAGGGGTGCTTCTGGTAGAGGTCGCGATAGCCGCGGGCCAGGCGCTCGACGGCCGCGCGCCAGTCGGGGACCTCGCCCGCGGGCGGCGGCTCCCAGGGGGCGGGCGCGCTGACCCGGTCGAGCATCAGGTCCAGCAGCTCGGCCTTGCCCGGGACGTAGCGGTACAGCGACATCGTGCCGGTGCCGAGTTCCGCGGCGATGCGGCGCATGGAGACCGCGCCGATGCCGTCCGAGTCCGCGACGTCGACGGCGGTGCTCACGATCGCGTCGAGCGTGAGCCCCGGTTTGGGGCCGCGGCTGGGTCGCTCCGCCGTGCCCCACAGGAGCTCCAGGGTGCGGGCGATGTCGCCGCTGCCGCTCGTCTCGGTCGTCATGTCCGCCACTTTATTCCTCCGGCCGTCGCTGCTGGTCCCGGCCCCGGGGCCCGTGCGTTTAAAACTGGGTACAACGTACTCTTTTTCGGGTACGCTGTACGCACTGAGGGCGGGGCACCCCGCGAGCAGTACGGAACCTGGAGGGCATGTGAACGGAAACGGCGGGCGCGACCGGAGCGCCGCGCGCAGCGAGTACTCGGTCGTCGCCGAGTCCGTCGACAAGAGGTACGGGCAGAAGCGCGCCCTGGACGGCCTGGACCTCACGGTCCGCAGGGGCACCGTGCACGGACTGCTGGGACCCAACGGCGCGGGCAAGACCACCGCGGTCCGGGTGCTGGCCACGCTGCTGAAGTTCGACGCGGGGCGTGCCGAGGTCGCCGGCCTCGACGTGGCCCGCGACCCCCGCGGCGTACGCCGCCGCATCGGGCTGACCGGGCAGTACGCGGCCGTGGACGAGGTGATGTCCGGCCGGCAGAACCTGGAGATGTTCGGCCGCCTCTTCCACCTCGACGGCAAGCGGGCCGCTCGCCGCGCCACCGAGCTGCTGGAGCAGTTCGACCTGGTGGACGCGGCGGACAAGTCCGCCGGCAAGTACAGCGGCGGCATGCGCCGCCGGCTCGACCTGGCGTCGTCGATGATCCTGGCGCCCGAGGTGCTCTTCCTCGACGAGCCGACGACCGGGCTCGACCCGCGCAGCCGCGGCGAGGTCTGGCAGGCGGTGCGGGACCTGGTGGCCGGCGGCACGACCGTGCTGCTCACCACCCAGTACCTGGAGGAGGCGGACAAGCTCGCCTCCCGCATCACCGTCATCGACCACGGCAGGGCCATCGCCGACGACACCCCCGACGGGCTCAAGAGCACCGTCGGCGGCGACCGCATCGAGGTCGTCGTGGCCGACGCGGCGGAGCTGGACTCGGCGTGGAAGGCGGTCGCCCGGGTCGCGGCCGGCGTCCCCGAGATGGACCGCGAGGAACTGCGCGTCCACGCCGCCGTCACGGATCGGGTCGCCGCCCTGACCGACGTGGCGCGCACCCTCCAGGACGACGGCGTCGCCGTGGAGGACCTCGGGCTGCGCAGGCCCAGCCTGGACGACGTCTTCATGCGGCTGACGGGCCACCGCACCGGCGACGAGCAGGACCGACCCGACGAGCAGGACCAGCCGAACCAGAAGGAGGTGGCCGCGGCATGAGCGCCACGACCGTCAAGACTGCTGATGTCGCCGACGTCGAGCGGGTCGATCTGACCGTGCACGCCGACGGACGCGAACGCCGGGCGTACTGGGCCGTCGTGGACTGCTGGAGCGTGGTGCGCCGGGGGTTCCTCAACTACCAGCGCCAGCCGCTCGCCATCGTCTGGCAGCTCGGCTTCCCGATCCTGTCCGTGCTGCTGTACGCGTACGTCTTCGGCGGCGCGATGAAGTCCCCCGGCGGCGACTACCGCGACTACCTGATGCCGGGCATGTTCGTGATGACCATGGCATTCGGCTTCATGGGCACCGCGATGACCGTCGTCGTCGACGCGCAGAAGGGCGTCATCGACCGCTTCCGCTCCATGCCGATGTCGCCGTCCGCGGTGGTCTCCGGCCGCGGGGTCACCGACCTCTTCGTCGCCGCCGCCGAGTTGACGATCCTCGCCGTCACCGCGCTGATCATCGGCTGGCGTTCGGACGGCGGCTTCCTCAACACCTTGGGCGCCTTCGGGCTGCTGGTGCTGCTGCGCTTCGCGCTGATCTGGGTCGGCGTGTGGCTCGGGCTGATGCTGCCGAACCAGGAGGCCGCCGGCGGGCTGTACGCGGTCGTCTTCCCGCTGACCATGGTCTCCAGCATCTTCGTCCCGCCGTCCTCCATGCCGGACTGGCTGGGCACGGTCGCGGCGTGGAACCCGATCTCGTCGACGGCCGGCGCCACCCGCGAACTCTTCGGGAACCCGGTCGCCAGCGACGGGAGCTGGATCCAGGAGAACGCGATCCTGATGGCGACGGTCTGGCCGCTGGTCATCACCGCGATCTTCCTGCCGCTGGCGGTGCGCCGCTTCCAGCGCCTCAGCCGGTGAGGTCGAGCTGGACGTGCGGAAGGGCCCGGCCGGGACGAATCCCCGCCGGGCCCTTCCGCACTCAGGCGTTCAGGCGCGCGGTGTGCTGCTCAGAGGCGTTCGATGACGTAGTCCACGCACGCCGTCAGCGCCTCGACGTCCGCCGGGTCGATCGCCGGGAACATCGCCACGCGCAGCTGGTTGCGCCCCAGCTTGCGGTACGGCTCGGTGTCCACGACGCCGTTGGCGCGCAGCGCCTTGGCGACCGCCGCCGCGTCCACGTCGTCGGAGAAGTCGATCGTGCCGATGACCTGCGAGCGCTTCGCGGGGTCGGCGACGAACGGGTCCGCGTACTTGGACGCCTCGGCCCAGCCGTACAGGGCGCGGGAGGACGCGGCGGTGCGGCCGGTCGCGAAGTCCAGGCCGCCCTGCCCGTTCAGCCACTTCAGCTGCTCGTTCAGCAGGAAGAGGGTGGCCAGCGCGGGGGTGTTGTACGTCTGGTTCTTCAGGGAGTTGTCGATCGCGGTCGGCAGGCTGAAGAACTCCGGCACGTGGCGCCCGGAGGCGTGCACCCGGGCCGCGCGCTCCAGCGCGGCGGGGGAGAAGAGCGCGAGCCACAGCCCGCCGTCGGCGGCGAAGGACTTCTGCGGCGCGAAGTAGTAGACGTCCGATTCGGCGGCGTCGACCGGCAGGCCGCCGGCGCCCGAGGTGGCGTCGACGAGCACCAGCGCGCCCTCGTCCGCGCCCGCGACGCGCTTGATCGGCGCGGCGACGCCGGTGGAGGTCTCGTTGTGGGTGAGGGCGTAGACGTCCACGCCCTCCTCGGCCCGCGGGTCCGGGTGGGTGCCCGGGTCGGAGGAGATCACGGTCGGCTCGTCCAGCCACGGCGCCAGCTTGGCGGCCTTGGCGAACTTGGAGGAGAACTCGCCGAACGACAGGTGCTGGGACTTGCGCTCGATCAGTCCGTGCGTCGCGACGTCCCAGAAGGCGGTGGAGCCGCCGTTGCCCAGGATCACCTCGTAGCCCTCGGGGAGCTGGAACAGCTCGCGCACTCCCTGGCGCACCTCGCCGACCAGGTTCTTCACGGGAGCCTGGCGGTGGGAGGTGCCGAGCAGGGAGGTGCCGGTGGCGGCGAGGGCGTCGACCGCCTCCTTGCGCACCTTGGAGGGGCCCGCACCGAAACGGCCGTCGGCGGGCTTGATGTCAGCGGGAATCCGGATCTCAGCCACGCATGGGAGCGTATCGGGTGGTGGAGGGCGGCCGTCCCGCGGTCCGGCGGCTGAGACGTCGCAGCCCCGGGGCCCGTGGGTCCAGGGCCCCGCGGGCCCGGGCCCTCAGTCCTTGCAGTCCTCCTGGCGCAGGGACAGCGCGTGCAGATGCTCCACCAGGGCGATCATGACGAACTTGCTGGACGAGTGGTCGCGGGCGTCGAACTCCATCAGCGGCACGTTCGGGTCCAGCGCCAGCGCCTGCCGTATCTGGGCGTCCGTGTGGAAGGGCCCGCCGAAGTCGTTCACGGCGACGATGAACGGGATCCCGTGGTGCTCCAGCCGGTCCAGCGCGTACCAGGCGTCCGGCAGCCGTCGGGAGTCGACGAGCAGCACCGCGCCGATCGTCCCCGCCAGCAGCCGGTCCCACAGGAACCAGAACCGCTCCTGGCCGGGCGCGCCGAAGAGGTAGAGGACCGCGCGGTCGTCGACCGTGATCCGGCCGAAGTCGAACGCGACCGTCGTGGCGCTCTTGCGCGAGGTGACGCGGGAGGGGTCGTCGAGGGCGCGGCCCTCGCTGCTCATGACCTCTTCCGTGTGCATGGGGCGGATCTCGCTGACGGAGCGGACCATCGTCGTCTTGCCGACCCCGAAGCCGCCGACCACGACGATCTTCAGGGCCTGCGCCGCCTCCGCGGGCCGGACGGCCGGTGCGCCGCGATTCATCGGTTGTGGGCGGTGCCGGTCATCGAGTGTTGCCTTCCGAGGGGTGGCGGGGGCAGAACTGGAGCCGAGAGTTCCTGATCAAGTTCTCGTCACTATAGGAGAGTTGACGATCACTTTGGGCGCTCCCTCGGGCTTTGCCAAGGGTCCAAGGACTCTAATGGCCCGGACGGGGGCGCTTTGCCGCTCTGGCATCGGCTTTTCTATGGGTTCCCCCGTGCATTCCTATGGGTTCCTGACGACTTCTCGGCGTTTTCCTGGCGGGATCTCGGTGGGTTCCCGGTGAGTTCCCGGCGGGTTCCCGGGGGTGTGACCGGCCGGGCGCGGGCATGCTGAGACGCATGGCCGAGCCACGGAACGACGTGAACCAGGGTGGGGGCGACCGGGGCGGGGAGGAACTGCGCGCCGAGCTGGGCGCGGACCTGCGCGCGGCCGTCCGCGGCGGGGTGGACCTGTCGACCACCGCACGCGCACTGACCACGATGGACGCCTCCAACTACCGCCGGGTGCCGCTCGGCGTCGTCGCCCCGCTGGACGCCGCGGACGTGGCCGCGGCGCTGGAGGTGTGCCGGACCCACGGGGTCCCGGTGGTCGCCCGCGGCGGCGGTACGTCGATCGCGGGGCAGGCCACCGGCACCGGAGTCGTACTCGACTTCGGCCGACACATGAACGCGGTCGTGGACGTGGACGCGACCGCGCGCACGGCGGTCGTGCAGCCGGGCGTCGTCCTGGACGTACTGCGGGACGCGGTCGCCCCGCACGGCCTCACCTTCGGCCCGGACCCCTCCACGCACGCGCGCTGCACCCTCGGCGGCATGATCGGCAACAACGCGTGCGGCGCGCACTCGGTGGCCTGGGGCACGACCGCGGACAACGTCCGCGAGGTGGCGGTGGTGACGTACGAGGGCGTACGGCTCAGGCTCGGGCAGGGCTGGCCGCTGGACGCCCCGGGTGGCGCCCCGGTCGCCGGCGCGCACGACAGCGGCGCCGGCGCGGGCGTCGAGCCGCGCGCCCGCGCGCTCCTCCGCGGGGTGCACGACCTCGTTGCGGACCACCTCGCCCTGCTGCGCACCGGGTACCCGACCGGGCTGCCCCGCCGCATCTCCGGATACGCCCTGGACGCGCTGCTCCCGGAGAACGGCGTCGACCTCGCGCGCGCCTTCTGCGGCACCGAGGGCACCCTCGGCGTGCTGACCGAGGCCACCGTCCGACTCGTCGAAGCCCCCCGCGCCCGCGCCCTCGCCGTGCTCGGCTACGCCGACGAGACCGAGGCTGCGGACGCCGCCGCCGGGCTGCTCCCGTACGCCCCGCTCACCGTCGAGGGCATGGCCGACGACCTCGTACCGCCGGGTCACGGCCTGCCCCGCGGTCGGGCGTGGCTGTTCGTCGAGACCGGCGGCGACACCCCCGCCGAGGCGCGGGCGCACGCCGGGGCGATCATGCGCACGGCCGGGGCGCTGGGCGCGGTGGTGGTGACCGACCCCGGGCGGATGCGTGCGCTGTGGCGCGTACGGGAGGACGCGGCCGGCACCGCGACCCGCACCGCCGACGGCGCCGAGGCGTGGCCCGGCTGGGAGGACTGCGCGGTGCCGCCCGCCCGGCTCGGCGCGTACCTGCGGGACTTCCGTGCGCTGCTGACCGACCACGGGCTGCACGGCACGCCGTACGGCCACTTCGGCGACGGCTGCATCCACGTCCGCATCGACGTGGACCTGATCACGGAGGCGGGCGTACGGGCCTACCGCCGCTTCTCCGAGGACGTCGCGGCGCTCGTCGTCGCGCACGGCGGCTCCCTGTCGGGCGAGCACGGCGACGGCCAGGCGCGCGCGGAGCTGCTACCGCGGATGTACGGGCCGGAGCTCGTCGCGCTCTTCGGCCGGTTCAAGGACCTGTGGGACCCGGCGGGCGGGCTGAACCCCGGGATGCTGGTGCGGCCCGCGCCGCTCGACGCCGACCTGCGCTTCGCCGTCCTGCCGAAGGAGCCCGTCGACGTCGCCTTCGGCTATCCGCACGACGGCGGGGACTTCGCCGCCGCGGTGCGCCGCTGCGTCGGGGTCGCCAAGTGCCGGGAGACGACGCCCGGGCCCGGGGTGATGTGCCCGTCCTTCCGCGTCACCGGCGAGGAGGAGCACTCCACCCGCGGCCGGGCCCGGCTGCTGCACGAGATGCTCGCCGGCGAGGTCGTCCGCGACGGCTGGCGCTCGCCGGAGGTGCGGGACGCGCTCGACCTGTGCCTGTCGTGCAAGGGCTGCCGCAGCGACTGCCCCGTCGGCGTCGACATGGCCACCTACAAGGCGGAGTTCCTGCACCACCACTACCGGGGCCGGCTGCGGCCCGCCGCGCACTACGCGCTGGGCCGGCTGCCGCAGTGGCTGCGCGCCGCGGCCCCGCTGGCGCCGGCGCTCAACGCGCTCGCCCGGGTGCCCCCGCTCGCGGCGCTCGCGAAGCGCGCCGCGGGGATCGCACCCCAGCGCGCACTCCCCGCGCTCGCGCCGGTCACCTTCCGCCGCTGGGCGCGCGGCCGGCTCACCGGCGGCGAACGCATGGCGGTGCTCTGGCCCGACACCTTCACGGAACACCTGTCGCCCCAGGTGGGCCGGGCGGCGGCCCGGGTGCTGGGAGCGGCCGGACTCGGCACCGTACTGCCGCCGGACCGGGTGTGCTGCGGGCTGACGTACGTGACGACGGGCCAACTGGACCGCGCCCGTACGGTCCTGCGCCGCACCCTGGACACCATGGCGCCCCTGCTCGCCGCCGACCCGCAGCTCCCGATCGTCGTCCTGGAACCGAGCTGCGCCGCGGCCCTGCGCACCGACCTCCCCGAGCTGCTGGCCGACGACCCGCGCGCCGCCCGCCTCGCCGCGTCGGTGCGCACCTTCGCGGAGACCCTCCAGGAGTACGCCCCCGAGTGGTCCCCACCGGTCCTGGACCGCCCCGTCGTCGGCCAGACGCACTGCCACCAGCACGCCGTCCTCGGCACCGCCCCCGACCGCAGCCTCCGCGCCCGCGCCGCCCTGCACGGCGACCTGAGCGGCGGCTGCTGCGGCCTCGCGGGCAACTTCGGCTTCGAGCGCGGCCACTACGAGGTGTCGGTGGCGTGCGCCGAGGAACAACTCCTCCCGTCCGTCCGCTCCGCACCCCCGGAAGCGGAACTCCTGGCCGACGGCTACTCCTGCCGCACCCAACTCACCCACCTCACCGGCCGCCGCGCCCGGCACCTGGCGGAGGTGCTGGCGGAGGCGCTTGCGAAGCGTCCGGCGGAGGGCTGAGGCACCCGTCGGACGCTGTGACATCGGCCGGCGTACCGGGGCACACTGTCTGTGTTGTCCACGAGGAGGTGGAGGAGTGGGCGTTGCCAGCTTTACGCACCACCACGGGCCCTGGACCGTCGCCGACGTCCTGGCCCTGCCCGAAGACCGCTCGGTACGGTACGAGCTGCTGGGGGAGTCCCTCGTGATGTCCCCCGCCCCGGGCCTGCGCCACCAGCGCGCCAGCTACCGACTCCACGTCGCACTCGACGCAGCCGCCCAGGCCGCCGAAGCGCCGGTCGAGGTCCTGGAGGCGGTCAACGTGACCCTGCCATCCGGGCTGGTGGTTCCCGACATCGTCGTCGCGGACGCGGGGGCGACCGCCGAGGACGCCTCAGCATCGACGCCGACGCGGTGCGGGCGATCGCGCTCCCGTCCACCGTCACCAGGATCGACGCGCCGTTCCCCATGAAGATCGACCCGGCGGGGATCGTCCGGCAGTAGCCCGTACGGGGGCAGCGGCTCACCGCGCGCCCGTGACCTCGCGCGCCAGGGACACCAGCGCCCGGACCGCCGGGTGGCTCGGTGGGGTGCGGTGGACCAGGTGGACGGGGACCGCGGGGGTGTCCGGGAGGGGGCGGTAGACCACGTCGGGGTGGGGGTGGAGTTCCGCCGTGGAGGAGACCGAGACGCCCGAGCCGCGGCCCGCCGCGATCGCCGCGAGCCAGTCGTCCGTGTTGCCCACGGTGACCGTCGCCACCGGGCGGGCGTGGGCCGGCCACAGGTCGATGCCGGTGATGCCGGAGACGGTGTTCAGCAGGACCGGGCCGGTCGCGAGGTCCGCCAGGGTGAGCCGGGGGAGCGCGGCCAGCGGGCCGTCCGCCGTCACCGCGGCCACCCTCGGCTCCTCGTAGAGGTCCACGACCACCCCGTCCGGGACCGTCACCGGACCGCGCACCACCGCCACGTCCACCGCACCGCGCCCGAGGCCGGCGAGGCGCTCGTCGAAGCGGAGGAGTTCGAGGGGAGTGTCCGGGTGCTCCAGCTCCCAGCGTCGCAGCAGGGTGGTGGTGTACGGGCCGAGCGCGGACCAGGCGTGGCCCAGCCGCAGCGGGCGGTCCGGCAGCCGGGCGGTGTCCACCGCGTCGTCGAACGCGGCGACGGCCGCCGCCGCGCGGTCCCGGAAGACCCGGCCCTCCGCGGTGAGGGTGACGTGGTGCGTGGAGCGGTCCATCAGCCGTACGCCCAGGTGCTTCTCCAGCGCGGCCAGCGAGCGCGAGACCGCGGGCTGCGTGATGTGCAGTCGGGCGGCGGCCCTGGTCATGCTGGACTCTTCCGCGATGGCCAGGAAGCAGCGGAGATGGCGCAGCTCGATGCTCATGCGCCCTGAGCATAAGCGCAGCGCAATTAACATTTTACGGTGCCACGCACGGCCACTAGCGTGGACGGGGGCGCCGACGTCGAAGGCTCGGCCACACGAGAGGTTCGGAGGTCCGGCGGTGGACGAGGCAGGGAAGCAGGTGGCAGGGACCGCGGTCGCAGGCGTCGTCGCCGCTCCGGAGAAGACCACCGCCCCCGGTCGCACCGGCACCCTCGGGCCCGTCGGGCTCGTCGTCGGCGGCGTGGTGTCCGTCCAGTTCGGCGCGGCCGTCGCCGTCATGCTGATGGACCGCGCCGGCTCCTTCGGCGTCGTCACCCTCCGCCTCGTCCTCGCCGCGGTCGTGATGCTCGCCGTCTGCCGCCCCCGGGTGCGCGGCTACTCCCGCGCCGACTGGGGCACGGTCGTCGCCTTCGGCTCCGCCATGGCCGCGATGAACCTGCTCTTCTACCAGGCCCTCGACCGCATCCCCCTCGGCCCCGCCGTCACCCTCGAATTCCTCGGCCCGCTCGCCCTCTCCGTGATCGTCTCCCGCCGCCTGGTGAACCTCCTGTGGGCCGGCCTCGCGCTCCTCGGCGTCTTCCTGCTCAGCGGCATGCTCAGCGGCGACGGCTTCGACCGGCTGGACCCCGTCGGCGCGCTCTGCGCACTCGCCGCGGGCGGGATGTGGGCCGCGTACATCGTCTTCAACGCTCGCACCGGCCGCCGCTTCCCGCAGGCCGACGGCCTCGCCCTCGCCCTCGCCCTCGGCGCGCTGCTCACCCTGCCGCTGGGCATCGCCCAGTCCGGCACGACGCTGATCGACCCGCAGATCCTGCTGCTCGGCCTTGCCGTCGCGCTGCTCTCCTCCGTGCTCCCCTACACCCTCGAACTCCTCGCCCTGCGCCGCCTCCCGTCCGCCACCTTCGCGGTCCTGATGAGCCTGGAGCCCGCGGTGGCGGCGTTCGCCGGCTTCCTGCTGCTGCACCAGGCGCTGTCCCTGGCGGACGCGGTGGCGATCGCGCTGGTCATGGCGGCGAGCGTGGGGGCGGTCCGCACGCAGGTGGCGGCGGCGAAGTCGCCTTAGTACGGGAGGGCGCCGTGGTCAGGAGACGGCGGCGGCGTGCAGGGCGTCGGCGAGTTCGGCGGGTGCCGACAGCATCGGCCAGTGCCCGGTGGGCAGGTCGAAGCGCCGCCACGGTGCCTGGTTGAGGAAGTCCAGCATCGGCACCCCCGCGTCCAGCAGCCCCGTGAAGTCACGGCAGGCGACCAGGACGCGGTCCACGTCGGGGCCGGGCTCGACCGGGCCGGCAAGGCGCTGCGTGTACGGGCCGAAGGGCTGCGGAGTGGCCCGCGCGTACAGGACGTCCCGCTGGTCCTCGCCGATGCCTTCGAGGCTGCCGGACTGGCCCAGGACCTCGAAGGGCGGGATCGGCAGCCGCCAGCCGTCGCCGTGGGCCGCGACCCGCTGACGCATCTCGTCCGCCGCGTCCGCCGGCACGAGGTCGAGCAGGCACATGCCCTCGGCGAACGGGGCGCTGTCCACGTAGACCACGCGCTCCAGCCGGTCCCCGAGGCGCCCGGCCGCCCCGCTGACGGGCAGCGCCGCGTAGCTGTGGGCGACCAGGGTGACGTCGCGCAGGTCGTTCCCCTCGACGAACTCGACGACGTCCGCGATGTGCGTCTCCAGGTCCGTCTGCGGCCCGCCCTCCTCCGCGCGCTCGGCCAGGCCGGTCAGCGTCAGCGGCAGCGCCGTGTGGCCGTGCCCCCGCAGGGCGCGGGCGGTGTCTTCCCAGGCCCACGCGCCGAGCCAGGCGCCGGGAACGAGGACGAAGGTGGCCATGTGATCTCCCTGAAGTGCGCGAACCGAGGTGTTGTGGGGAGCGTAGAGTCAATACAGGACAGAATCAGCCCTGAAATGTCGAGTGAGTCGTGTCGCATCCCCTGACCCGCGTACTGACCCTGCTGGAACTGCTCCAGTCGAGCCCCCAGCTCACCGGGACCGAGCTGGCCGACCGGCTGGGCACCGACGTCCGCACGGTCCGCCGGTACGTCACCCACCTGCGCGACCTGGGCATCCCCGTGCAGGCCGAGCGCGGACGCCACGGCGGCTATCGATTGGCCCGCGGCTACCGGATGCCGCCCTTGGTGCTCACCAACGACGAGGCCCTCGCCGTCGTCCTCGGGCTCCTCGCGGCCGAACGCCTCGGAATGGGAACGACCGTGCTGGCCGGCGCGGGCGCCCGGGCCAAGATCGAGAGGGTGCTTCCGGACGCCCTTCGGGAGCCGCTCACCGCCATGCGGGAGACGCTGTCCTTCACTGCGAACGCCGTGAGCGCGCACGCGCCCGAGAGCGGCGTCCTGCTCGCCCTGGCCCAGGCCTCCCGTGCCATGTCGACCGTCGGCATCACCCATCAGTCGTGGCGGCAGGACCAGACCGACCGCGACATCGACCCCTACGGCGTGGTCTTCCACACCGGCCGCTGGTACGTCGTCGGCCACGACCACCTCCGTGATGACCTGCGAACCTTCCGCATCGACCGCATCGCCTCCGTCAACCCCCGCACGAAGGCGTTCACCGTCCCCGACGGCTTCGACCCCGTCGCCCACCTCACCTCGACCCTTGCCCAGGGGCCCTACCGATGGCACGTGGAAGTGACCGTCCACGGCCCCCTCGACGAGATCGCCCGCAGACTGTCGGGCGCGGCGGTCACCCTCGCCGCCCGACCCGTCGGCGTCCTGATGCAAGCCCGGGCGGACCGCCTCGACGGCATGGCGCACCTGCTCGCCTCGCTTGAATGGCCCTTCACCATCCACGAGCCCGACGAACTGCGGGGCGCCCTCAGGGATCTGGCCGCCCGGCTCGCAGCAGCCGCCGAACGCCGGTCGGAAGAACTGTCGCGCACGCAGCCCGGAACGTGAGGTTCCACCGGACGCCTTAGGGTGAACGGGTGGACGCATCTGGGATGTTGGGGGAGCAGGACGCGCTGCGGGCCGAGGCGGAGGGAGTGTGTCGGGAGCTCGGGTTGGACGGGCTGCTGGCCGGTGTCGGCGCTCCGATGGTCGTCGGGAGTGCGGCGTTGGGCGTGATGGTCCGTCGGGACCTGGATCTCGACGTGGCGTGCGAACGGCTGGACGCCGCCGCCGTGGCGGCCGTCGCCGCGGTGGGTGCCCGGCTCGCGACCCACCCGCAGGTCCGCCAGGTGACCTTCCGCAACGACTGCGGAGCGTGGAACCAGGAGCCGGAGACCTACCCCAACGGCCTGTACCTCGGGGTCGAGTGCGTGTCGTCCGGGGCCACCTGGAACCTCGACGTCTGGTTCCTCGACGAGCCCGAACGCCAGCCCTCGACCGCCCACCTGACCACCCTGCGCCCACGTCTGACGGACGAGACCCGCGCGGCCGTCGTCGCCATCAAGCGGGCGTGGGCCGACCGCCCCGAGTACGGCACGACCGTGAAGAGTTTCGACGTGTACCGTGCGGTCCTCGACGACGGCGTCCGCGACCCCGCGCAGTTCGAGACCTGGGTCGGGCAAGGGAAGGAGCCGCGTACCTAGGTGTTCTGTCCTGGGAGGTTGTGGACGGGTGATGGAGGTCTCGGCTGGGGGATCTTGAATGGGTGAGGGCCTTCCGGGTTCGGTGTGGAT